>WRLC01000002.1 GCA_009777795.1 Candidatus Saccharimonadota bacterium | reverse complement strand
CCACACCCCTACCTACTCCAGCTCCTATCGGTGCTGATATGCAACGAATTACTCTTAATGGTACACCCGGCAACTATTCCTGCCCAACCGAAAGAACTAGAGTAGTAGACGCCAGAGACAACTCCACTTACTGGATACGAAGAATCAATGGCACTGGTACTGGTGGCACCGACCTTTGCTGGATGGAGACCAACCTTGCTTATGCTGGGGGTGGGGATGATACCTACAACGATACCATCAGTGGCATGACACTGGGTTCATCAGCCAATGACAACATTGCTAGTGGCCAAGCCTGCTACGGCAACAACGCAACTATGGCTGCCAATCCAACCACAATGTGTTATTGGATACCACTCAATGCCAACCCAACTTCCGGCACGACTGACCCTAGCTTAGCTACAGATGGTGGAGCAGGCATCGACAACACCACCGCCGACACTAGACCCACCAGCACCAGAGCCCAATTCGGCTACTACTATAGCTGGTGCACGGCTATGGCCGGACAATCAGCCGCTTGCCAAATTACCGCCGCAACCCAACCCAATCAGAGCGTCAACCCCGGCGATGGCACCATGTACAATATTTGCCCAGCTGGTTGGCGGCTACCGACTGGTGAAGCGGCAACCGGAGAGTTCACCCTCCTTAACAATGCCATCAACTCCGGTTCGGCCTCTAGCCCAAGCGGCCTTTTCACCAACGGCCTTTACATGTATAGTGGCATCTTCGCCATTGGCTCGTTCAACGCTCAGGGCTTGATCGGCTACCACTGGTCTTCTACTCTTAGTGCCGGCGGCGCCGGTGCCTCCAATAATCTGCTCCTCTCCAGCTCCTATGTCCATCCCGCGCTCGCGAACGATAAGGGCCCCGGCGGCTCTATCCGTTGTGTTGCCCCTTGACGTCGCTCTCGCCCCAACCTATGATATAATATATCTATGACAATCGAAGTAAAGGCCATCAACAAATCCTTTGGCGCCAAACAAGCCCTCACCGATGTTAACCTCACCCTCAAACCCGGCGTCATCTTTGGCTTCGTCGGCGCCAACGGGGCAGGCAAGACCACCCTCATGCGCATCATCATGGGCGTCCTCCTCGCCGATTCCGGCCAAATCCTCATCGACGGCCACCCCGCCACCCCCGCCGACCGCCGCCAAATCGGCTACATGCCCTCCGAGCGCGGCCTCTACGCCAAAATGCAAGTCCTCGAGCAACTCGTCTTCTTCGCCCAAATCCGCGGCCTCTCCAAACCCGCTGCCCAGAAGCAAGCCCTCGAGTGGATGGAGCGCCTTAACATCCTAGAATACAGCGACAAAAACCTCGAGACCCTCTCCACCGGCAACCAACAGCGCGTCCAGCTCGCCGTCGCCCTCATCGCCAAACCCAAAGCCCTCATCCTCGACGAACCCTTCTCCGGACTCGACCCCCTCGCCGTCCAAACCATGTCCGCTGTCATCCGCGAGCAAGCCAAAAAGGGCCTGCCAATTCTTTTTTCCTCCCACCAACTCGAGCTTATCGACCAAGTTTCCACCGAGGTCGCCATCATCAGCCACGGCAAAATCATTGCCACCGGCACTCCCGCCCAACTCCGTAAAGAGGCCAAAGCCCCAGAAACCATCAAGATTCCCACCCCGCTCGCCAGCATTTTCGGCGACCTAATTTCCAAAGACGAGGCTAACCATGCGTAATATCCTCCTCGTCGCCCAGCGCGAAATGCTCGTCAAAATGCGCAATAAGGCCTACATCCTCGGCACCCTCGCCATCGTTCTAGGGGTCATACTCCTCTCTTTCCTCGGTTCGCGCGGCGACGCCGGTAGTGTCAACGATGCCATGATACCCGAGTTCGCCAAACAGCAAATGCTCCTCCAAGCCCAAGCCGAGCGGGAAGTCTTTGCCGAGCATGGCCTTGACGCCGAGCAAGTCCACCTCCAAATCCAAGCCCGCTTCGCCGAACTGATGGACGAGTACATCGCCGAGAACCCCGGCAGCGGCGCCATCGACACCCGTTATTGGGTCGGCTTCGTCGTCGGCGTCCTCCTTTTCATGGCCATCACCATCACTGGCACCATGATTGCCCAAGGCGTCGCCGAGGAGAAATCCTCCCGCATCGTCGAAATCCTCCTCTCCAGCATGACCAGCTTCCAACTCATGGTCGGTAAAATCCTCGGCATGGCCGTGGTCGGCTTGACTCAAATCATTATTATCTTGGTCGCCGGCTACCTTGCCGCCCGCGGCTTCGGCCTCATGGGCAATATCTTTGCCGACATCAACCTTGGCTCCGCCATTTGGCTCGCCATCGGCTTTTTCTTGGTCGGCTACCTCAGTTATGCCGCCCTCTATGCCGCCTTTGCCTCCACTGTCTCCCGCGCCGAGGAGGTCAACGTCGCCATCGCCCCCGTTATGTACATCCTAATGGTACCATATTTCGCCACTCTCGTACCAATTTTTGAGGGCATCCCGCTCCTTCGTTTCGCCCTCGACTACCTGCCGCTCTTCTCGCCCATCGGCGCCTCGGTCAATTACTTCCGTGGCGGCCTCGAGACTTGGCAAGCCATCCTCTCACTCGCCATTTCCATCCTCGCCCTACCCCTGATTATGCTCGTCGCCGCCCGCATCTACCGCCGCTCCGTCCTCTCCACCGGCGCCCGCCTCAAAATCTTAAGCGTTTTACGCCAAAAATAAAGTCAAATAATCTTTTCCAAACCCCTTGACTTCTGCTCTCTGATAGGATAAACTAATTATAGTTCTCGCGAGAGAGGATAAGGCCTGCGGGCTTTATTAGTCGCTTGAATATATTTTAACAGTTTAGTTGTGCAATATCATCGTCAGTTTTTGCGCATACTTAGGTATGCGTGTTGTTTTGAGTACAAAACTTTTAGCGGCCGAGTTCGGGTTGAGCGTTTTAACGGATACAGTGTATAAATCCTAGCTCCCGGGGCAAGACCGCGCCTCCGTCTTTTGGCGGAGTTCTATAACGAGAGTTTGATCCTGGCTCAGGATGAATGCTGGCGGCGTACTTAATGCATGCAAGTCGAGCGGTAAGGCCCTTCGGGGTACACGAGCGGCGGACGGTTGAGTAACACGTGGGAACGCACCCCAAAGTGAGGGATAAGCACTCGAAAGAGTGTCTAATACCGCATATGATCTACGGATTAAAGCTTCGGCGCTTTGGGAGCGGCCTGCGTCTGATTAGGTAGTTGGTAGGGTAATGGCCTACCAAGCCGACGATCAGTAGCTGGTTCGAGAGGACGAACAGCCAGACTGGGACTGAGACACGGCCCAGACTCCTACGGGAGGCAGCAGCAGGGAATTTTTCACAATGGGCGAAAGCCTGATGGAGTAACGCCGCGTGCAGGATGAAGGCCTTCGGGTCGTAAACTGCTTTTATCAACGAAAAATATGATTGTAATTGATGAATAAGGGTCGGCTAACTACGTGCCAGCAGCCGCGGTCATACGTAGGACCCAAGCATTATTCGGAGTGACTGGGCGTAAAGAGTTGCGTAGGTGGTTTGTTAAGTAGTAAATTAAAGCTGGTGGCTCAACCATTCAGTTGTTTACTAAACTGGCAGACTCGAGAGCGTCAGGGGTAGCTGGAATTTCTAGTGTAGGAGTGAAATCCGTAGATATTAGAAGGAACACCGACAGCGTAGGCAGGCTACTGGGGCGTTTCTGACACTAAGGCACGAAAGCGTGGGGAGCAAACGGGATTAGATACCCCGGTAGTCCACGCTGTAAACGATGGATACTAGCCGTTGGAGGTATTGACCCCTTCAGTGGCGTAGCTAACGCGTTAAGTATCCCGCCTGTGTAGTACGATCGCAAGATTAAAACATAAAGGAATTGACGGGGACCCGCACAAGCGGTGGATCATGTTCTTTAATTCGATGCTAAACGATAAACCTTACCAGGGCTTGACATCTAGGGAAGGACTACGAAAGTAGTTTGTGCCTTTTTGGAACCCTAAGACAGGTGATGCATGGCCGTCGTCAGCTCGTGTCGTGAGATGTTAGGTTAAGTCCTTCAACGAGCGCAACCCTTGTGATTAGTTGTATTTTTCTAATCAGACTGCTTCGGTAACGGAGAGGAAGGAGGGGATGATGTCAGGTCAGTATTTCCCTTACGTCCTGGGCTAGAAACGTGATACAATGGCAAGCAACAATGCGTGGCGAAGTCGTGAGATGAAGCTAACCGCACAAAACTTGTCCCAGTCCGGATTGGAGGCTGAAACTCGCCTCCATGAAGTCGGAATCGCTAGTAATCGCAGATCAGCAAGTTGCGGTGAATACGTTCCCGGGTCTTGTACACACCGCCCGTCAAACCATGAGAGTCAGGGGCACCCGAAGTCCGCTTAGGCGGCCTAAGGTGAACCGGATGATTGGGGTTAAGTCGTAACAAGGCATCCGTACCGGAAGGTGTGGATGGATTACCTCCTTTCTAGGGAGAAACAGTTGCGTTTTACGCCGTCAAAAGCGTAATTCGACAACAGGTCAGACGCGTTGATATAAATTAAGCTTATATATCAACAAAAAGCGACAAAGCTAGATGATATGCACAACTAAATTGTTAACTTCAATGCAAAAAGCGACCGTCGTCGTTCGCTAATTGCTACTAGACCACGGCCGCCGGCCAATTTTTCGGTTGCCTAAAAAGCAACACCGCTCTGAACTGGATTTATCATACTCGTCCCCACCTTCGGCGCCGAAACGCCTACCTGATGCTTGCTCGACAAATACTCGGGAACCCCAGACCCCGGAAAGGACAGCCCGCCAGCCAATACCATTACTCGTGCCGCCCGTATTCCTGTTGAACGCGAAGACTCCAGCATTCGCGCCATTATTCGCCTGCCCGCCACGGTAGAACCACGGATTCGTCGCAGTCGGCGAATTCGAGTTGTCCCCGCCCCAACCGCCAAGATTGGAGGTCGTTGCATGGGCAATTGACGGACATTTAAATACACACGAAGGGTTTAGGTGTTCGTCATCGTTAAGAGCCGCCAAGGGCCAAAAGCCACCAGCTAATTTAATTGTATCATATCACCACTCAATCGGTTTCAAACCGTTCGCCACCAAATACTCATTCGCACTCTTAAAATGCCCGCAACCAAAAAACCCATTATGCGCCGAGAGCGGGGAAGGGTGCGCCGCCTCCAAAATCAAATGTTTCTCCTCGTCAATCAGCGCCCGCTTACTCCTCGCATCTCGCCCCCAGAGCAAAAACACCAAATTCTCCCGATTTGCCGACAAATATCGGATAATATTCGCCGTAAAAGTCTCCCAACCCAGCCCCCGGTGCGAGCCAGCCTGATGCGCCTCTACCGTTAGCGTATTGTTTAGCAAAAACACTCCTTGCTTCGCCCAACTCTCCAAATTCCCGCTCCGCCCGGCCGCCTTCGTCCCAAACTCCTGCTCAATCTCCTTATACATATTGATCAAACTCGGCGGCGTCGCCACCCCCTCCTGCACCGAAAACGCCAACCCATGCGCCTGACCCACCCCGTGATACGGGTCTTGCCCCAAAATCACCACCCGAATCTCCTCCGGTGGCAAGGCAAACGCACTAAACACCAAATGCTTCGGCGGGAACACCTGCCGCTCCGCATAAGCACCCTTCAAAAAACTACTCACTTTCTCAAAATAGGCCTGCCCAAACTCGCTCTTCAAAATCGGCTTCCAGTCCTCGTGCATCATTTCTTTTTCTCGAGCACTTCATTCAGCATCTGCAGCTCTTTTCGCGTCATCGCCAGCTGCTCCTTTATCAAAGCCAGCTCTTCCAAAGTCATTTTATGCGTCCCGTCAATCACTTTTTTCTGCCTATCGCCCTGAATATTACTCGTCAAGGCCAACACAGGCAAGGCCACCGCCTGAAACGCCGCCGAAATCACAAACATCACAAATGTATACGGCGTGTTTGGCGGTTCCATAATCGCCGCCACCACCAGCATCACCACCAGCAACCAAAATAACCACATCGACGACAACAAATCCGTCATCTTTTCCGCCAACCACGTGTTAAACCTCTTCATATATATATTATAGCACACTTGCAAACCAGTCGCCCACCCATTATAATACAGGGGTGAAGAAGTTAAGCCTCGCTTTTGGATTTATTGCCCTCTTTGGCTTAATCGTGGGCACCACTCTCACTTTCATCAGTTTCAGCCTCCAAAAGACCGCCGCCCACGCCGAATCAGCCGAACCACCCGAGCCGCTAGAGCCAACCTATCCCCCCATCACCCAGCCTGATGTCGCCTTCCAACACTGGTCCGCCTCCAATCTCATCGCCCACGCCGGTGGCGCCCTCACCATTAACGGCCAACCCGTCGACTACACCAACTCCCGCGAGGCCATCCTCGAAAACTACGCCAAGGGCCACCGCGTCTTCGAAATCGACCTCGACTTCACCTCCGACGGCCATCTAGTTTGCATTCACTTCTGGCGCGACCTCCGCAAACTCGCCGGCCTTGACGTCAACGCCCCCATCACCTACGCCCGCTTCCAAAACCTCCGCTTTTTCGGCCAATACGCCCCGCTCGATTTCGCCGGCCTCCTCGCCCTCATGCACGAACTACCCGACATCCACCTTGTCATCGACACCAAATTCTCCAGCCCCGCCAGCTTCCGCCGAGTCTATGCCGAAATCGTCCAAGCCACCACCGACCTCGACCCATCGCTCCTCGCCCGCATCATCCCCCAAATCTATAACCCCGGCCACCTCGAGCTCCTCGACCAAGTCCACCAATTCCCCGAAATCATCTACACCCTCTACCGCAGCCCCCAGACCTCCCACCAAGTCCTCCAATTTGTCGCCCAGCACCCCCGCATCACCGCCGTCTCCATGTGGGGCCACCGCGCCCTCGCCGAGCCGGGCTTCGTCTACCAGCTAGGCGAGCTCAGCAAACTCGTCTACGCCCACACCATCAACCTCGAATCCACCTTCGCCCAGCTCCAAAACCTCGGCGTTTTCGGCGTCTACACCGACACTTTACATTAGCCAAACCTTGTGATACAATATCCATATGCCAAAGAAAATTAAAGTCGCGCTTCTAAATCGCAACAACAACCATAAGCACAGCGTCAAGCGCCAACGCAACAAAAAAGCCGCTGCCAAACTCCGCGCCAAAATCGCTAAATAATGTTCCATGACGGCTGGCGTCGTTTCCGTCTAGGCAAAAGCACCCGCGACGTCCTCACCTTCGAGTACAACCTTGAGCAGGGCCTCTCCGAACTCACCACTAGTGTCAAAAGCCGCACCTACCGCCACAGCAACTATCGCACGGTTGAAATCGCCGACAAAAAACGCCGCGTCCTCCATGTCGCCGTCATCCGCGACCGCATCATACACCGCTATCTCTACGACAAACTGGTCCGGCTCTACGACAAAACTTTTGACGTCGCCGTCTTTTCCGGCCGTCAGGGCAGGGGACTTGAAAAAGCCCTCCATCAAGCCCAAACCACCCTCCGACGACACCCCAATGTTTTCGTCTTCCGCGCCGACATCCGCAAAGCCTTCAACTCGGTCGACCACCAGCTTTTACTCGCCCTCCTCGCCCGCAAACTCGACCCCGAAACCTATTGGCTCTGCCAAGAGGTCATCCGAAGCTTCCAAAGCACCCCCGGCCGCGGTATCCCGATTGGCAACCTCACCAGCCAGATTTTCTCCCTCATCTATCTGGGCGAGCTCGACCGCTTCGTCCGCCGCGAACTCAAACCCCTCGCCTACCTCCGCTACGGCGACGATTTCATCCTCTTCCTCCCCAGTCGCGCCGCCGCCCTTGCCGCCCAAACCCAGCTCGCCCGCTTCCTCGCTCGCGAGCTCAAGATGTCTCTCAACCCCCAAAATACCATTATCGTCAAAAGCTGCCATGGCCTCCGTTTTCTCGGCCACATCATCACCCCGGGCCACCTCAGAGTCGACCCCACCACCACCGCCAAAATCCAAAAAAACGCCTCTCCCCATAATATTGCTAGTTTCCGCAAACTCCACCTCTCACCAGAGGTCAAAGACGCCCTCGATCGCCAAATTCTCGCCCAAATTGACCCCGAAAGCGCCCTTTTTCTTGACTTTTAGACATAAGTATGATATAATGGGGAGGGTAAATATAGAGCCATCACGACTGACACTGACCTGCTCGCACATTTAAAACATAGCAGATTATTCAGTCGAATTAAAAAGGAGGAAATACCTATGAAATTCACACTGGAAATGCAAAAGACCATCAGCGACCCTGTAGCGGACCTCGTTTTGTCCGCTCCCGCCGAGTTCAATCCCGGCGAAGCCGAAGTCATCATCGAAAAGGCCATCGCACGAGCGGCCCACTTCGAGGCCAACGGCCTCACGCTTTGTCGCCACGAGAACGGCGCCCTTGGCGGTTTCGTTCTCACCACGCTCGACCTCAAACCTCATATCATGGGGAAGTACATCAACTCCAAAGTTGGCGCGGGCTACTACGTTAACACGGACTACTACGGCAGCGAAGACGAGCCCAAAGTCATCGACCACGGTTTCACCGAGGCCGACATTGGCTCCGTTTTCTTCATCGCTCAGGCAACCGACCTCAGCCAAATGCCCGGCCACAACCCGAACATTCCCGGCAGCATTTGCGCCAATATGCGTTGGGGCAAAGAGCGCGACGAAGCCTTCGCCGCCTTTTGCGCCAAATTCGCCCATGTAGGCGAGGGCCGCGCGGTCAACTACCTTTCCCATAGCCTCATCTACGCCCACGACTTGAACCGCGGCCTCTACGGCAGCACCCTTGGCAGGGTCGGCTTCGTCGACTACATCCAGCAGGCATACGACATTGACAAGGACCTGTGTCCCTATGGCTTCGTCGACGACGACGGCGAGCCGGAGTGGCGCGCGGGGGACGCCGGGGCGACTGCGGACTATGCGGCGGTCTTCCTGGTGAGGTAATCGCCTTCGGCCTCTGGCCCTCTCTCCTTTTCTTTTTCTTTTCTTTCTGCTATGATATAACCACGGTTTCGAGCGTCAAAACGCTAAGGATCGTGGTTATTTTATACCACTGGACCCAAAGCGGGCTGTTCAAATCGTAAGAAAGGAAAAGTTCTTTCACCTCACGAGTGTCTGGCGTAAACCACTAAGAAACGACAACGGCGTGCGCGCCATTGCTCGTCCGAAACGCCAGAAATCAAAGAACCTGTGTCCCTATGGCAACGTCAACGACGACGGCAAGCCGAAGTGGAACGCGAAGGACGCCAAGGCGAATGCGGACTATGCGGCGGTCTTCCTGATGAGGTAAAGCTAGCGGGTCTCAGACCCGCCCTTCTTTTTCTCATCGTCCCTGCGCATACTTTCGCCAACCGCCCAGCTCCCGCCCAATTTCCAATAGCTCCGCCTGCAACTGCTGGATAGTCGTCGGGTTCGCCAAGTTCTCCGCCGCCAAAATCCGAAGGTGAAACATCGCCATTTCGCACAGCGCACAGGCTTTGAGCAAATATGGCGCCGTGTTCGCCCTCGGCGCATTCTTCGCCATCACCTGACACTCCAAGAGCGACAACACCACATCCTCTAGCCGCCGCCCGATAGTCTGTCGCTTCAACCCCGGCAATTTCTCACTTATCCGACTGACCGCCCGATAGAACTCGCCGGTCTTCACGATTACTGGTAGATTTTCCAAAATCCTTTATCCTTTTCTCCAACCCTGCTTATACTATTCTATTTTATCACGAACCTGTTATAATAAGCTTAACAGCGGAGGTATCAATGGCAATCATCGAAGTAAAAGCTCTCACCAAAGACTTTGGCAAAGTCAAAGCCCTAAACGGCATCAATTTCACTCTCGACCAAGGCGAAGTTCTCGCCTATCTCGGGCCCAACGGCTCCGGCAAAACCACCACCATCCGCGTCCTGCTTGGCATCCTCCGCGCCACCTCTGGCTCGGCCAAGATTTTCGGCCAAGACGCTTGGACCAACGCCGTCGAACTCCACCAAAAAATCGCCTTCGTTCCCGGCGACGTCAACCTCTGGCCCAACCTCACCGGCGGCGAAGTCATCGACCTCTTCACCTCCTTCCAAGGCGGCCACCGCCCCAGCCTCGAGCGCCGCAACCACTTCATCAAGCTCTTCGATCTCGACCCCACCAAAAAATGCCGCACCTACTCCAAAGGCAACCGCCAAAAAGTCGCCCTCGTCGCCGCTCTTGCCTCTAACGCCGAACTCTTCATTCTCGACGAGCCGACCAGCGGCCTCGACCCGCTCGTTGTCAAAACTTTCGAGGACTGCATCCTAAAACTCAAAAGCGAAGGCAAAAGCATCCTCCTCTCGAGCCACATCTTGAGCGAAGTTGAGAAACTCGCCGATTCCGTCGTCATCATCCGCGAAGGCCAAGTCGTCAAAAGCGGCACCATGAAGCAAATCCACAAGGAAGCCCACGGCCGCACCCTCGAAGAACTCTTTTTAAGCGAATACCAAACCAAGCGAGGTCGCCATGAGGGCTAAGGCCGGCGGTCTCCCATATCTCAAGTTTATCTTTCGTCGCGAGCGCCTCACCACCCCAATCTGGCTCCTCAGCTTCCTCCTCTTCAGCACCGGCATCACTCTCGCCTACACCCACCTCTTTGCCACCCCCGAAGACATGCTCCTGATGGCCCAAACCATGACCAACCCCGCTATGCAAGCCCTCGTCGGCCCCGTCTACGGCCTTGACAGCCTCACCCCCGCCATGCTCATGGCCCAACAGCTCCTCTCCCTCATGACCATCACCGTCGTCATCATGAATATTTTTCTTGTCATCCGCCACACTCGCGCCGACGAGGAGCAGGGCAGGCTCGAGATGCTCCGCGCCCTCCCCATCGGCCGCTTGACCAACCCCGCTGCCACCCTCTTTTTCGCCTTTCTCACCAATCTCGCGCTCGCTCTCATCATCGCCCTCGGCCTCCTCGCCACCAACATCGACGGCATGCAGGCCGCCGGCGCCTTTCTCTACGCCGGCTCGCTCGGCGCCGTTGGCTTCCTCTTTGCCGCTATCGCTCTGCTCATGGCCCAGCTCTTCTCCACCGCCCGCGGCGCCCTCACCGGCTCGTTTGTTGTCATGGGTATCTTTTATATCATGCGCGCCTTTGGCGACATGTCCAGCGCCGACTCCTCGACCCATCTCCTCAGCTTCATTTCGCCACTCGGCCTCGGCCTCCAAGTCTCCTCATTTTATCAAAACATCTGCTGGCCGCTCCCCGTCCTCTTCGCCCAAGCCATCGTCATCGCCGTCATCGCCCTCCTCGTCTGTCGCACCCGCGACCTCGGCGAGGGCGTCATCCCCGCCCGCACCGGCCGCCAGCACGCCTCCGCCTTCCTCCAGACCCCGCTCGGCTTCACTTGGCGTCTCGTTCGAGGTAATTTTATCGCTTGGAGCATCGGCATGCTCGTCATCGGCGCCACCTACGGCTCGGTCATCGGCGAAATCGAGCAATTCGTCCAAACCAACGAAATGTTCCAGATCCTCCTCGGCATCAGCGGCGACGGGGCAGAGCAGGCCATCGCCGGCGAAGTTGCCGCTAGTTTCGTCGCCCTAATTATGGTCGTCATGGCCATGATTGCCGTCGTTCCGGTCATCCTTATTATCTCCCGCCTCCGCGGCGAAGAAAAACAGGGCAGGCTCGAACCGATTTTCGCCCGCAGCATCAAGCGCCAGCACCTCGTCTTGCTCTATACTATCATCGCCACTCTCGGCAGCGCTTGGTTTATCCTTTGCGCCGCTCTCGGCCTCTACGGCGCTTCCATCCCCTCTGGCCTGCTTGACGCTGGCGAAACCATCCGCTCCGCCCTCATGTACGCGCCCGCCATCCTCACCTTACTCGGCCTCGCCGTTTTCCTTATCGGCCTCCTACCTAAACTAACCGGCCTCGTCTGGCTCGTCCTTGGCTATTCTTTTATGACTGTCTACCTCGGCCCACTAATGAGCCTGCCCGACTGGACCGCCAAGCTCTCACCCTTTGGCCTCATCCCCCAGCTCCCCGTCCAAGAATTCTCCGCCGCTCCACTCTTTGCCTTGTCCGCCCTCGCCCTTGTCCTCATTTTCTTCGGCATCAAATCCTTCGCCCGCCGCGACATCGGCCGCATCTAGCCGGCGCTTACTCAAATTCGCTCTGCTTCTTCCACATTTTTGCGTAAACGCCGTTTTGCCGCACCAGACTTAAATGTGAGCCAGCTTCGACAATCTTACCTTCGGCGACCACAATAATTCGGTCCATATCGCGCAAAGTCGACAGCCGGTGCGCCACCACCACGGCCGTCTTGCCGCGAAAGATATTCTTGAACGAATCCTTGATAATCGCCTCGCTCTCGCTATCCAGCGCCGAAGTTGCCTCATCCAAAATCATAATCGGCGCCCCCTGCAACATCGCCCGCGCAATCGCCACCCGCTGTTTCTGCCCGCCCGAAAGCTTGATGCCGCGCTCGCCTACTACAGTTTCCAAGCCGTTTGGCAGCGTCCTTATCAGGTCCGTCAAATGCGCCGCTCGCACTGCTGCTTCAATTTCTTTATTTGTCGCGTTCGGCCTGCCCAGCCGGATATTTTCTGTAATAGTATCATGCATCAGAAGCGGCTCTTGCGGCACATAAGCTATATTTTTATGCAAAGAATCTTGCTTCAGCTCGCGCACGTCATGGCCGTCAATCATCACCTTGCCGCTCTCTACATCGTCAAAGCGCATTATCAACTTCACTAGCGTCGTCTTGCCGGCTCCGCTCACGCCGACCACACCTAACTTCTCGCCCGGCGCAATTTTTAGCGACAGGCCAGAGAAGAGCCTACAGCCCTCGTAGCCCATTACCACATTCTCCAGCTCAATCGCACCTTTCACTTTCCTCAGAGTCTTGGCGCCCGGACGGTCGGTAATCTTATTCTCCCGCTCCATAAACTCTGCCGCCGGCTGGATTTGATTAATCTCCTCCGCGATATCCTCCAAGTCGTCATTCAGGCTCGAGCAGCCAACCGCAATCGTCATCAAATATTGCATGATTAGTATCGCCAACGTAAACGAAATCGCCCCCATCGACCCCTGCCAAACCACCAAACTAGCCGACACCACAAAAAACACAAATCCTATCAAGTCTCGGCCAATCATCAACCGAATCGCCAAAAAATGCCGTCGTATAAACTTTTTAATCTCCAAGTCCCAACGCTTCTCCATCCGTTCGTACATAGTCTTTTCCCGCGCGCTCGCCCGAATCGCAATAATATTTGTAATAATATCCGAAATTATCCCCGTGTTTTCCCTTAGCACCTCCCGCGCCTGTTCGCGAATCGGTTGCAGGTTGTTAGCTGCCCACTTTGAGTATAAGAGCAGCCCCAAACTCAGCACTAATATCACCGAGCCAATCAGTAGATTTTGCGTCATAATCACGATAATCGGCACCACTATCATAATCACTGTACGCATCAAGTCGCGGCGGAGTTTCCTTACTAACCTTAGTGTCGCATCGCCAAAGCCTCGTGCCTGTGCTACCAAATAGCCAGTCTTGTTATCCGAAAAGTAATTCACGTCCGTGTTCACCAGTTTGTAAAAATACTCATTCACCAATTTTCGAAAGCCTTTATGCTCCGCTTTAACCGCAAAATAGTATCCCGCTGGATAAGTTATCCCATAGAGCAGGGAAGCCCCAGCAAACGCCAGCACAAAATACCAAGCCCGCTCAAAGTCGCCCACAGCCATCGATCCTAACATCAAGCTCGAGAAGATAGGCATCAAGATCATATTCGAAATCCTCACCAGCGCCGAGAAAATCATCGCCACCCACCACCCCGGCAACTGCCCATACGTCGCCCAAATCAACCGCCAAGCTTTGGCGGCCTCTGCCTTCTCCCGTTTCATGACATGATTATATCATAACCCTCCGCATTTTTATCAAAATGTGCTAGAATGAGGGTAGCCGTAAGCTTTTACCTTATCGGCGGCTCTTAACTCAAGACGAGCACCCGTTGTCGTCCAATGCCTAAGCAACGGCCTCCGCTGGTGGCGGCTGGGGTGGGGACCACTCGGCTTCGCCGACTGCGGCGAATCCGTGGTTCGACCGTGGCGGGCAGGTCGGCACTGGCGCGGGCGCTGGTGTCTTCGCGTTCGGCCGGTCTTCGGGCGCCGCGAGTGCGGCTGTTGGCTGGCGGGCTGTCCTTTCCGGGGTCTAGTGTTCCCGAGTGTTTATCATAAAAAGCATTAGGTAAGCGCGTTTTAGCACCGATAATGTTGATGGGCATCAAATAAACCCAGTTTAGAGCAGTGTTGTTTTGAAAACAACCGAAAAGTTAACTCGCGGCTTCAGTCTAGTAGCCTCTGGTAAACGACTGTAGCCACCTTTTATTTTAGCCCTTGCCCACCTCGTTTGCCTTTACTCGCGCCTTCACTAGTTTCGCTATCAGACTTGTCGGCACCTTCTGGTCGAATCTAATCTGTATAATCTTCTTTTTTGTCGCATATCCGGCCGCCTCAAATTCTTTTTTAACCTCGTCCGTCAAATAATCACAAAACCCAAAGTCAACATAGCCCCTCATCGCCGCAAACCCACCCAACACACCCTTATATCGGTAGAAGGGGATACCCCAACTGATTTTTTCCTCGACCTCCGGCGCCGCGTCCAACATAATCTCACGCAATTCCTTCGAAATCGCCCGCGCCCCCTCCGGCGCAGCACTTATATACCCATCAACCGTCTTCGCCTTATATATTCTCATAATCACCTCCTAATATCTCCCAACTAAATTATATCACTACGCAAGCGGATATTCTATGCGGATGCCGAGAACATTAAATCTAGCTTGTTTCTCTGACGGATAAAATCCGTTCAGGGTGTCCAGCAATTCGTTTTTGCTCATCTCAGTGTCCGCTAGAACGGACATATCAAAATCGGCAACTAGCTCCTGAAATGACTTATATTTCAATAGACCAATAACTCTAGCCAGAAGCTTTTCCTCAGTTCCAACATTTGTAAACTCAATTTCGTCCCCTATGTCTATAAGAGATCGCTTTTCGTCGTAGAGTCTAAGCTCAATTCTTTTAGTCCCATTTTGAATATAGCCAAATGGCTTTTCTTGTAGTTTTAGATTATGTTTCATAATGTTTATGCTATGGCGGAAGCGAGAGGATTCGAACCTCCGAAGAGTTGCCCCTTACACGATTTCGAGTCGTGCGCCTTCAACCACTCGGCCACGCTTCCATCTCCATTATACTATAAAACGTTAATTTTCTAGCAAAGTAATTCGCCGAATAGTCGGGAATTACTGGGGGCTGACCGAGCGGATTTCCTCTAGGCGGTTGTTATAATAGCGAATCCGCCCTGTCGAATTTATCGAAAAGAAGTTCGCCCCCTGCGTCCAACTTGAGGCCCCCGCCGTCGGCAATTCCTCCGTCACCCCAGTAATCGCATTATAAACCTTCACCGTCTCGCTCCGATTGTCATAGCTCGCGAAGAAAGGCGACCCTCCCGATGTCTGAATCGGTGCATCCGTCGTCATCAAAACTCTCCCCTTATTTATATCATATAATGTATATTGGCTACCATTCTTCAATATCACAATTTCTTGCCCTTTACGCTTACTTAGGAACACAAACAGGGCAGCATCCAGCAATTCCACATCGTCATACTCGCATTTCAGTATTTCCGTATCGCCCGAATTTATGCCATATCGGTTATCTCCACAGCGTGCCAGCGATAGCCCAGTCGTCAACTCATCTACCGTCAGCGCCCGCCGCGCCGTTGTCGAGAAAAACGAGTTGTCCTTCTGCCGGTAGAAAGCATAACGGCTGCTTCGATTCCTATCCGCCCAAGTCTCACCGAAATCCGTCAAAAAATACTTATTTTTCGGGTCAAACAGCGAGAAAATCACCCCATCTTCCGCCTCTACCGCCACTCTATCCCGCTCAATGTAGCGGTAAAAAGTCGCCTGCTTGCCATCTTCCACGCTCGAAACCGCAAAGATATTATTATCCTTCACCTCCACCTCAGTCATCCCGCCATATTCCAAGATAACCTTACCGTTTTTTGCGTTAATAATCACCCGAGTACCGTTATTTATGCTAATTAGAGCATAAGCATCACGTAGCTCCCGAATCGCCACCGATACCTCCACCTCGCACACCACACCACCGCAATCATAAATTTCCTTACCTCGCGCGTCCATAATCCCATAATTCTCACCCCCCTCCGCATACGGATAGAGCCCGCGCGACCCCTGTCGCACATCCAACTTATTCTTCGAAACTCGCTTCAAATCCTTGTTATAAAGCGTCCCCCCCGCTAACCAAGTCCCCGTCGTCTCCTCATAAAACACCGCATCCCGCAGCGCCTCAATCTGCACCTCGCCCTTCCGATTAATAATCTGATCCCGGTCGCCCGCTGTCGCCAGCGCGTACTTCCCATTAAACGCCCCCGCCTTGTCAAATCGCGGCGAAATCACCACTTTACCCTTCGTATCCATATAGCCAAACAGCCCACTTTCCTTAAACGGTATCAGCTGGCTCTGGTCAAACCTCTGGTTCACATTCACCCCTAATACCATCGTCCGAAACGGCCGAATCACCCCAAACACCAGCACCGCCGCCACCAGCACCGCACTGGCAATTATCAGCGCATAAAACGCCTTCTTATTCGCAAAAAACTCTCCCAACTTCTCAGGAATCGCCCTAAAAAACCTCTGTATCTTACCCCAAAATTTCTTCATATATATATTATACACAACTTTTTTCCCGCATGCAACAGAACTCTTGACTTTATGCTTACGGTATGATATAATAAAGGTAAGCACAGAGGGTGCTTTTATTAAACGGTGGATTAAGGCGTGGGAGAAAGAGATGAGATGGCAGGGAACAAAATCGGCGGTGCTAAAGCCGCTGCAACCAACAAAGCTATTCACGGTGCAGATTTCTATGCTCGCATCGGTGCCATGGGCGGCAAAAAAGGCCGCACCGGTGGCTTTGCCGCTAACCGCGAACTAGCTCGTATTGCCGGCGCCAAAGGCGGTGCTATTAGCCGCCGTGGTCCAGCGAAGAAATAAGCTCGCACGCGTTCAAGCACGCATATTCGCCTGTCTTGGTTTGCACTCGACACTGTTTGCAAGCCGGGCAGGCGGATTTTTTGTGCAGCCACGCCCGGTAAGTGTCCAGCATATCCTGCACAAACTCCTCATCCCACGCCACCCCATACCGCGCCGCTAGCTCCGTCCGCACCAGCTCCCAAGCCGCTACCTCGCATTTTAAGCGTTCTAGGTCATAAACCTCATCCGCATGCCCTAAAATCGCGTGTGCCAGCTCGTGTAGCGCTTGAAGCTCATATTTTTGCCCGGCACATCCCCCCTCAAGCGTAATCGTCTTCGTCGCCGGCCGCCAGCGAAACCGCTTCCCCTCGCGAAACCGAAACTCCGGAAAATCCTCTCGCAACCTCTCAATCATATATAATATATATAGCACAAAGCCCTTGCTTTTCCCTAATCTATCTGATATATTATATTAACAAATGAAAGGAGTTTTGGGCGGGTCTTCGGCCTGTTCAAGAAAATAAGTAGTGGCAAAAGTAGCAACTAAGCAATCAGCCAAGCCAACCATGGACGAGCTCTTAGCAGGGCAGGAGATTAACGCGTTCGAAGAGGGCGAGCTAATCAACGGCACCGTTCTCTCGGTCAAGAAATCCGAAATCCTCGTCGACCTCGGCGCTCATGGCGTCGGCATCATCCCTAGAAACGAAGTCGCTTTTTCCCGCGATCTCACCGTCGGCGAAGCTGTCCAAGCCAGCATCCTTGGCGAAGAAACCGAAAACGGCTACCAACTCATCTCCTTCCGCAAAGCCGCTAAAGACCGCGGCTGGGACGAGCTCCTCATCAAGAAAAACGAAGGCTCCACCATCGAAGTCGCACCTTTCGACGCCAATCGCGGCGGTCTACTCATCGAGTATAACGGCGTTCGCGGCTTTATGCCCGTCTCCCAGCTTGCCATCGAGCACTACCCCCGCTCCACCTCGGGCGACCGCACCGAAATCGTCCAGAAACTCAGCGCCCTCATCGGCAAGCCCATGACTGTCAAAGTCATCGACGTCGATAAAAAGAACAACAAACTGATTTTCTCCGAGCGCGACACCGCCAAAACCATCAGCGCCGAGAAACTCGAAGGCATCGCCGTTGGCGACGAGGTTGAGGGCGTCGTCACCGGCGTCGTTGATTTTGGCGCTTTTGTCAATGTCGACGGCATCGAGGGCCTCGTCCACATCTCCGAAGTCTCTTGGGAGCGCGTCCTCGACGTCAATAAATACCTCAAAAACGGCGACAAAGTCCGCGCCAAAGTCATTTCCGTCGACAACGGCCGCCTCAGCCTCTCGATTAAGCAGACCTTGCCTGACCCTTGGCTCTCCGAGACCGCCCACTTCAAAAAAGGCGACGAAGTCGAAGGCACCATCACCCGCATCACCCCATTTGGCGCCTTTGTCCAGATTACCCCGTCGGTTGAGGCCCTCGTCCACATTACCGAGATGGGCACCGGCAAGAACGACGCCCCCGAAAAGATTTTCGCCCTCGGCGACAAGAAGAAGTTTACCGTCATCGATATCGATTTAGCTAGCCGCAAAATCGCCCTGTCGCTCAAAAAATAAATTAAGTATGAAAGGAGTCAGTTATCAAAAAAGTCGTTTCCATCGCTGGCTCCATCACCGTTGATGAACTAGCCGCCGCCCTCGGCCTACCAGTCGTTAAGTTGATTGGCGAGCTCTTCAAAAACGGCATTGTCGCCACCATCAACCAGAAGCTCGACTACGACACCGCCGCCCTCATCATCGGCGAGCTCGACCTCGACGAAGAAATCGAGCTCGAGCGCCGCAAAGTCGACCTCCCAGCCCGCGAAGACAAACAACTTTCCGAGGGCGCCGTTTCGCGCCCGCCGATTGTCGCCATCATGGGCCATGTCGACCACGGCAAAACCACCCTCCTCGACACCCTCCTTGGTAAAAAAACCGCCGCCAGCGAGGCCGGCGGCATCACCCAGCACATCTCCGCCTACCAACTCGAGCATAAAAAACGCCTCATCACCCTCCTCGACACGCCCGGCCACTCTGCCTTTGCCGCCCTTCGCCAACACTCCGCCTCCTTGACCGACATCGTCGTCCTCGTCGTCGCTGCCGACGACGGCGTTAAACCCCAAACTGTCGAAGCTATCGAATTCGCCAAAAGCAGCAACGCCAAAATTATCGTCGCCATTAATAAAATTGACAAGCCCGGCGCCGACGTCAACCGCGTCATGGCCGAGCTCGCCTCCGAATACAACATGAACCCCGAAGAATGGGGCGGCGACACCATCATGGTCCCAATTTCCGCCAAAGAGGGCAAGAACCTCGACCAACTACTCGAAATGATTTTACTCCTCGCCGACGTCGAAGACCTCCGTGCCGACCAAGACATCCCCGCCTGCGGCCTCGTCATCGAATCGCATATGGAAGTCGGCCGTGGCCCGATTGCCAACCTTCTCATCACCGGCGGCGTGCTCAAAGCTGGCGACTTCATCGTCGCTGCCGGCAGTCGCGGCAAAGTCCGCACCATGTTTGACTGGCGCGGCAAGCCCAAGGGTAAAGCCACTCCCGCCACACCCGTCACTGTCGTCGGCTTCAAAGATTTACCAAGTTTCGGCGACTACTTCGCCGAGGTCGACAGCGAACGCGGCGCCCGCCGCATGGCCGAAAGCAACCTCGCCCGCGCGCAGGAAAGCAGCGCCAGCACCAACGTCACCAACTTCGACTTGCTGCGCAAAATGTCCGACATCGACAATTCCGCCGAGCTCAACGTCGTCGTCAAGGCCGACGTCGGCGGCTCCGCCACCAGCGTCGTCGACAGCCTCCGTCTCATCGACACCCAAGGCCTCGTCCGCCTCAACATCATCGCCACCGGCGTCGGCAACATCACCGAAAACGACCTCGCCCTCGCCCGCGGCGCCAACACAATCTTGTATGGTTTCAACGTCGATATCAGCCCCGCCCTCAAAAAACTCGCCGAACAAGCCGGCGCCAAAGTCCGGACTTTCAGGATCATCTACGAACTACTCGACGACGCCAAACACGAGATGGAACAACTCCTCGCACCCGAAATCGTCGAAACCATCGTCGGCAAACTCAGCGTCAAGGGCGTCTTCCGTCATGCCAAAAGCGAGATTATCGCCGGCGGCGAAGTCTTGGACGGCAAAGTTAGCGCCGGCCTCATCGCCAAAGTCCTCCGCGACAAAGCCGAAATTGGCGAGTTAACAGTGGCCAAAGTCCAGAAAGAAAAGAACACCGTCGACAACGCCGTCGCCGGCGAAATGTGCGGCCTCAGCCTCACCCGCGACGCCAAATCCGCCAAACTTACCCTCCAAATCGGCGACCAACTCGAGTTCATCGAACGCCAAATCAAAGCCCGCAAACTTTAATTCTTGCAATTTCTAAAAGCATAAGCTATAATAAACTAAACAGGAGACAATAATGGTGGAATTTGACGAAAAATTCTTGGCAGAAAACGGACTAGACGGCTTGCCGCACAAGGCCGAGTTCTTGGCCCACTTGGCCGAGGAACACGAGACCCGCGTTGGCGAGGCCATCGCCGAGGGCCTACCTAAAGACATCGTCGACCAATTCGACGGCATCGTCGCCGGCGACCTCGCCGTCATCAGCGACTTCCTCACCAAAAACGACTACAAAAACGACCCCCTCTACACCCAAATGGCCGAAAAACTCCAACTCGCCCCCGACTCACCCGAGCTCAACGACGAATATGCCTCTGTTAAGTGGCTCATCACCAACCGCCCCGACTACGACGCCGTCATCGCCAAAGTCGGCGAAACCATCAAACAAGAAGTCCTCGCTAACCGCGACCAGCTCCTCGCAGGTAGTCATCAACTGCCATCGTCTTCTTCCCCTCAGGCGTAATCACCGTCGGCGAATAAAACTTCCCGTCCGCGCCCTCAATATCTAGCGCCGTCTGTCTTTTTTCGCTCACTACCCCTGCCAAAACCGCAAATCGCTTCCCCTCATGCATCAAAAATGCCTTCGGGCTCACATCAAACGCCCGGACTTTCCGCTCCAGCTCGTCCGCCGTTTTCTCACTCGTCAGTTCCGCCGCCTCCTTCTCGAGCCTCCCCGTAAAAGTCGCTTGGTCATGACTTTGCCCGGCGCTTTTCGCCGACCCATCGACAATCTGCGCTATCAATCCCTCCAACATCTCCCAGCCGACTTGCGCCGCCTTCTCATAGAGCGACGAGCTCGTCTCGTCCGCCGCCACATCAATCTCTCGCACCGCCAGCACATCGCCCGCGTCCATTTCTGCCACCAATTTAATAATCGACACCCCAGTCTTTTCGTCTCCATTCAAAATCGCGCTCTCCACCGGGCTACTCCCGCGATATTTTGGCAACAGCGACGGATGGATATTCACAATCGGCATCGGGCTAAACCAATCCAGCACTGCCTGCGGAATCATTTTGCCATAACTCACCAGCACCCCCAGCGCCCCCTCCACCCCTAAGCTCTCCAAAATCGGCAGAATTTCGCCGCCTTTCACCGGCTGGAACACCGGCACACCATATTTCTCGCCCAGAACTTTCGCCACCGGCGCCACTTTTTTGCCGCCCCGCCCATCTTTGTCCGGCGCTGCAAAAATCGCCCGCACATTATAACCGCCCGCCAAGAGTTTTTCGAGCGGCAGGGCAGGGAAGCGATCTACCCCAAAAAAGATAATCGGTACCTCTTTTACCCCCACAACGCCTCGTCGTTTTCAATTTCGTTATACTCAATCGGCACCAGCGCCCCATCGTCCCGTAGTCGCGAAAACGCCTTCTTTTTCCCTCGAATTTTATCCAAAAACAAAACTCCATCCAAATGGTCAATCTCATGCAGTAGCGTCCTTGCCAAGTGTCCGGACACTCGAATCTTCACCTCCGCCCCGTCCAGCAGTTGCGCGCTCACCTTCACTTGCTCCCGCCGCACCACTTTGCCGTACAATTCCGGCACCGACAAGCACCCCTCCCAGTCCGCCACCGACCTGCCACCTTCGCTCACCACTTTCGGGTTAATCAGCGCCGTAAAAGTCTTGTCCGCCTTATCCTCCGCGCTATTTCGCACAATAATCATCCGCACATTCTGCCCCACTTGCGGCGCCGCCAGCGCCGACGAAATCTCATGCGGATGCTCCGCCTCCCACTCCAAACTCAGCCGCGTCATATCCTCCGCCAACTGCTTAATTTCCGGCGTAATCTCGCCAATCTTCTGGCTCGGCTCTCTCAAACTCGCCTCTGGCGTCTGCAATATTTTCATATATATATTATACCAAATGTGGTACAATAAGACTATAGATAAGAAGATAAGGAGTGCATATTATGAGAATTAAAAGTAAAATCGCCCTCATTAGCCTCATCTCCGCTCCCCTAATCGTGGGGGGGGTATTATTCTTTGCCCTGAGGCCTAGCCCCGAGCCCGTCCCTTCCGGCAACGACCCCCAAATCACCGACACCACCCCCAACCCTAACGACCCCAATACCGGCCCCCAAGACCCCGACCCCAGCGACCCAAACAATAACTCCTCTAATGGCGACAGCCCCTCAAACAACAACTCTTCCAACAGCAATTCAAACTCTTCTAATAACCCAAGCACCCCCAATCCCCCTAACACCCAAGCAGCCAGACAGGCCGCAATTGACCGCGCCATGACCTACTGGCGCGACTACTTCCGCACCGAGGGCTACCACAACGCCAGCTGTGCCAACAACGTCTGCTCCGGCCGAGGTCCCAACATGGATACATTCGCCGGGCTCTATGAAGTCCACACCTCAAGCGGCGAGAAAAAGGAGGATGTGTCGATGAGCCTCAGCGCGCTCCTCCGTATCGACTTTAATGCCTTTACCTTCCGCATGACCTATTACTCAGCAGACAGCCGTTTCAGCAGCGTTCCAGCCAACACAACCTACTATTGCACCTATAACTATAAATCCAACACCACCAACTGCGTCGACAATATCCGCCCCTTTCTGGACCTAGCCTCCGGCGACAAAATTTCCCCACCGGTCACCGGCCCCGTCATCCGCGATTTCTTTAACGCCCACATGGAGCGCGCCGGCATCAAGATCTCCGACCTCACCCAATAATACTTGATTTTCGCCTTCAACTATGATATATTTACTCTATGAGTATTAAAGTCGAACGAAAAGACCCCAAAGAGGCGAGCGAGAACATCCTTCGCCGCTTCAACCGCAAAGTCCTCCAAAATGGTTTGCTTGCTACTGCCAAGGCGGAGATGCGCTTTTCCAAGCCGGAAAGCCGCCGCAAACGCCGTGCGCGTGCGATTTTGCGCGACCAGCGCCGTGCCGAAAAGGCCCGCCGCATCAAGATGGGCCTAGCGAAATAGATGCATTTAATCGAGTTTGTCGGCGATGTGGGTAGCGGCAAAAGCACTCAAGCTCGCTGGCTCGCCGAGAGCTTAGGCCCTAATTGGCGCCACATCTCATCCGGTCAACTGCTGCGCGAACGCGCCAACGCCGAAGAAGCCAAAATCCTCGAGCTCGGCACCATGACCCCCGACGAAGTCATCCTCCCCCTCATGTTTACCTATCTCGAAAACGCCCGCGCTAAGGGCCAAAACCTCATCTTGGACGGCTTCCCCCGAAATCTCACTCAATACCAAGCCTTCCAAGCCGCCGGCTGGCAGCTCAATGCCGTCATCGAGCTCCTCGTCGATGCCACAGAATCTAAACGCCGCCAACTTACCCGCGGCCGCCCCGGCGACACTGAGGAAAACTGGCAAATCCGCCACGATTTCTATATGACCGAGACCCAAAACATGCTTCGCGCCATGGTCGCTAGCGGCGTCGTCCATATCAAGGTTGACGGCAACTCTGGCCCCGAAGCCACCCGCGCCGCCGTCCTTCGCGCTTGGCAGGAGAGCCTTAAATGAACCTATCCGCCAAAATCGCTGCCCAGCGTGCCGGCGGTAAAATCCTAGCCCAAATCCTCAAGACTATCAAACAACACGCCGTTGCCGGCACCACCGGCCTCGAATTGGACCAGCTCACCCGCGAGCTCTGCCAAAAACACCACGTCGAGCCCACTTACCTAAAAGAAGTCAAGAATTTCGGCTACGCGCTTTGCGTTTCCAAAAATGACGTCCTCATCCACGGCATCCCTAACGACGAGCCCTTCCAAAATGGCGACAAAGTCAGCTTCGACCTCACCATCAGCCATCAAGGCTGGTGTGTCGATAGCGCCTTTACCATGGTTGTCGGCAATAAAGGTTCAGCCGCCTTAAAACATTTAATCAGCGCCACCGAGCAGAGCTTCTACGCCGGCATTCAAGGGGTCAAAGCCGGCTCGCACGTCGGCCAAATCGGCCACAACGTTGAACAATTTTTGTGTTCAAAAAAACTCGGCGTCGTCCGCGACTATATCGGCCATGGCATCGGCCGCTCCATGCACGAGCTACCCGAGGTCCCCAATTTCGGCAGCCCCAAATCCGGCCCTGTCCTCAAAATCGGCCAAACCCTCTGCGTCGAGCCGATGGTTTCCCTCGGTGTCATTAAAACCAAAGTCGACAAAACCGACGGCTGGTCCGTCCGCCTCACCGATGGCAGTTTATGCGCTCACTACGAACACACAGTTCTCATCCTCGATGATTCCATCGAGATATTGACGGCTTGGTAAATACCTGTATACTATATATATAATGGATAATACTGTAAGATATGGCATCGGCATCGACATTGGCACAGAGAGCATCAAAGCCGTCGTCTTATCGCAAAAAGGGCAGGACACTCCCGCCGTCCTCCGTGTCCAAGACGTCCCTAGCGCCGGCGTCCGCTACGGCGAAGTAGTCGACCTCGAGCGCCCCGCCGCCATCTTGCGCGACCTCTTGCAAGATCTCCAAAGCGTCCTCGGTTTCGAAATCGACCATGCCGCCATCAACATCGGTGGCGTCAACCTCCTCACCACTAATACCGACGGCGTTATTGCCCTCGAAGACCCCAAGCGCCCTATCAACACCAAAGATCTCGACCGCCTCTTCCAAGACGCCGAAAAGGGCCGCCTCCCCAATAACCGCAGTATCATCGACCTCGTTCCCCACGGCTACACGCTCGACGGCCAAAGCGGTATCAAAGATCCCGTCGGTATGAACGGCCAGCGCCTTGAAATGCGCGCTAGCGTCATCTCCACCCTCACCCCTAGCCTCACCAACCTTCAAAAGGCCCTCGAACTCGCCAATATTTCCGAGTGCGGCCTCGTTCCCGTCGCCGCCGCCGGCGCCAAATCCGTTCTCTCGCCCCGCCAGATGGAGAACGGCGTTGCTCTCATCGACATCGGCTCCAGCACCACCTCAGTCGCCATTTTTGAAGATGGCGAGCTCCAATATGTCGGCGTTATCGCTACCGAGATGAAAACCGGCGAGAAAAAATCCGTCGGCAGCAATAATATCACCAAAGACCTCGCCACCGTCCTCCAAATCACCCCCGAAATCGCCGACGAAATCAAACGCACCCACATCAATGCCCTCGGCTCCACCCATGGCGGCAAAATCGAATTAACCAAGGGTCGCGACCGCCTCGAATTCGACCGCGCCGAAGTCGACGAAATCGTTGGCGAGCGCCTCAAGGCCCTCCTCAAGTCCATCCACGGGGAAATCACCCGCGCCGGCTACCATCAAAAGCTCCCCGAAGGCATCGTCCTCATCGGTGGTGGTGCCAAAATCAAAGACCTCTCCAGCCTAGCGAGCAAGGAACTCGTCATGGCCACCCGCATTGGTGAGATTAAAAACATCAACAGCGCCTTCCGCGAAGTTTTCCGACTTGAATACGCCGCCGCTGTCGGCCTCGCTCTCCAAGATTTGCAAAGCACCAGCGCTAGCCAACATGCCGCATCCCAAAAGTCCAAATCCCGCAAGAAGCCCTCTAATAGCGACAAGCCTTGGTTCGTTAACCTCTTTGAAAAAATCAAATTCTAATTGTTGAACAAATATTGTAAAAACTCTTGCATAGAGGATTTCCTAGTGTATAATATAATTAACTAACAGGAGGAAAGGATAACACAATGCCAGAGGTCAAACCAAGTGAGATTGTTAAATTCGCTAACATTAAGGTAGTTGGCGTTGGTGGGGCCGGCGGTTCGGCAGTTAACCGCATGAAGGAATTAGGTGTTAAAAATGTCGAGTTTGTCGCGATGAATACCGACGCCCAAGCTCTCCATCACTCCAAAGCCGACACCACCGTCCATCTTGGGCAGAAGCTCACTGGCGGTCTCGGCGCCGGCGCCAAGCCAGAGATTGGCCAAGCCGCCGCTGAAGAATCGCTCGAAGACATCCGCGCCACCCTTGATGGCGCCGACATGGTCTTTGTCACCGTTGGTGCCGGTGGCGGTACTGGCTCTGGCGCTGGCCCGATTATCGCCCGCGAAGCCCGCAATCTCGGCATCCTCACTGTCGGCGTCGCCACTCGCCCCTTCACTTTTGAAGGCGCCAAGCGTAAAGTCAACGCCGAGGACTCCATCGCCCGCATGCGCGAAGAGGTCGACACCCTCATTACCATCCCTAACGACCGCCTCCTTCAGACCATCGACCCCCGCACCCCTTTGCTCGAGACCTTCAAGCTCGCCGACGACGTTCTCCGTCAGGGCGTTCAGGGTATTTCCGAGCTCATTACTGACCACGGCGATATTAACCTTGACTTTGCCGACGTCCAATCTGTCATGAAAAACGCTGGCTCCGCCCTCATGGGCATCGGACGCTCTAGTGGCGAGGGTCGCGCCTCCAAGGCCGCCCAAGCTGCCATCGAATCGCCCCTCATCGAGGTCTCGATTGACGGCGCTAAAGGTGTCCTCTTCAATGTCGCTGGCTCTGACGTCAGTATGAACGAAGTCCAAGAAGCCGCCGAGGTCATCACCAACTCCGTCTCGCCTGACGCCAACATCTTCTTTGGCGCCGCTACCCGCCCTGAACTTGGCGACGAAATCATGATTACCGTCGTTGCCACCGGTTTCGGCCCCGACTACCACGTCAACCGTGAAGTCGCCTCCACCCCTTCAGTCGCACCAACAGCAGCAATGCCCGAGATTACCCCCGACACCCTCAATAGCACCCTTGATGATGCCGCAGCTCCCAGTCCCCAACACCCCGACCAAGAAGATATGTGGCACAAAATCACCGCTCCCGTTGGCGACGTCATCTCTGGTACTACGCCACCCGTCTCTCCAGCCGATGATTTCATCCAAGGCCATCATCAAGCCCAAAATGTCTGGGATGACGACGATGACGATGACCCAGATGTCCCCGCCATCTTGAAAAAGCGCATGCGCGAACGCAAAAAACAAGGTTAATTTATGGATAAGACGCGTGGGCAAAATCGTTCCAAAGACCTCCTCCAGATTAACAACAGCCGCGTTCTTGAGTCCCGCGAGAGTAACGACGGCACCACCATCCGCCGCCGCCGCGAAACACCCGACGGCAAGCGCTTCACCACCTACGAGCGGGTTGAGCGCCCTGACATCGTTGTCTTGAAGCGCAGCGGCGCCCGCGAATTCTTCGACCGCGCTAAACTCCAAAACGCCGTCAGTCGCAGCGTCGGTAAGTTCCTCGGTGGCGAGCTCGCCATCGAAGACCTCGTCAACCGCGTCGAGTCCGCCGTCTACACCGGCCTTTCTGACGAAATCACCAGCCGCGAAATCGGCGAGCAAGTCCTCGCCGTCCTCGCTGAGATTAACGAAGTCGCCTACGTCCGCTTCGCCAGCGTCTTTTATGAGTTCAAAACCCTTAGCGAATTCGAACGCATTCTCGCCTCCCGCCGCGCCAAAAACGGGGAAGTCTCATGAAGTTCCTCGCTTTCTACCGTCAAGAGCGCGACTACACTCGCGCCGTCGAAGATTTGCTCGAGGATCTCAGCCGCCAATACCAAAAAAGTTTTCAGCATATCAATCCCGACACCCCAAGCGGCGCCGACCTCGCTCGCACCTACGACATCCTCGATTTCCCCACCTTCCTTGTCGCCATGGACGACGGCCGCGAAATCGCCCGCCGCTCCGGCCTCCCACTCCCTACCGTCGCCGACCTCGCCAGCCTCTTTGTTGTGATATAATACGTATATGGAACTCCAACTCAAATCAAAACGTCGCGCCAGTAATGTCCTAGCTTTTTTCATCCTTCTCGCCTTGCTTAGTTTGGTCGCGTTCTTCGTTTGGCGAGCCCTCTATTCCGACTCCCGCGCCGACCAAACCCCACCGCCCGCTGCCCCTGCCACCGATCAGCTCGCCCCCGGGCAGGGCAGGGTCAACCTCGGCGAGCTCTCCGTTGTTTACGACCTTGAGCTCTGGTTGGTCGAGCGCCTCGCCGATACCACAAGCACCGCCAGCCCCACCAATCCCGACGACCCAGACAACCCCGACGTCCCCCAAAGCTACCTCCAGTTCCGCCTCCTCTCCGACCTTTCCGTCGGCGCCACCCTCCACCCCGGCGACGAAACCTTCCGCCTCCTCCAACCTTTTGACGACCTCTCTCCCACCGCCCAATCCGCTCTCTCTACCCTCATGTCCTCCCTCACCGTCACCCCCTAACTCGCCGCCCCTCTTCCAACCCACCTAAAAACATGCTAATATATATTATATGGCAAATAGGTTTCAAAAGCGCCGTCCCAGCGCTGAATACGAAAAGTACTGGGTCCACGAGTGGAAGAAAAACCACACCTTCGAGCGTTCCATCGAGAGCCGCGACGCCAAAAACAGCTATGTTTTCTACGACGGCCCGCCATTTATCACCGGCTCACCCCACCATGGCACTCTGTTAAGTAGCATCGTCAAAGACGCCGTCCCTCGTTTCTGGACCATGCAGGGCAAGCGCGTTGAGCGTCGCTGGGGCTGGGACTGCCACGGCCTGCCCGCCGAGAATTTCGTCGAGCAGCAGCTCGGCATCACCGACCGCCGCCAAATCGGCAGCGAAATCTCCCTCGAAGATTACGTCATCAAGGCCCGCGAGTCGATGGTCGTCAACGCCGAAAGCTGGCAGAGCATCGTCGACCGCATCGGCCGCTGGGTCGACTTCGGCAACGCCTACAAAACCATGGACAAAGATTTCATGGAATCTGTCTGGTGGGCCTTCAAAACCCTCTATGACAAAGGCCTCATCTACGAAGGCGAAAAAGTCCTCATGTACGACACCCACTTTGCCACCGTCGTCGCTAAAGCCGAAGTCACCATGGACAACGACGCCTACCAAACCGTCACAGACCCCTCCGCCTACGTCAAATTTAAGTTGAAGGGCGAAGACAAATACCTCCTCGCTTGGACCACCACTCCGTGGACCCTCCCTGCCAACATGGCGCTTGCCGTCAACCCCGACCTCGAATACGTCGAAATCGACCTCGACGGCCAGACCCTAATTATGGCTAAGTCGCAAGCGCAAAATCTGGCTCTGCGAGGCGCCGCGGAGGCTGGCAAGCCGAGCGTGAGGCACGGCTGCCCTGTGGCGACAGGTGCAGACGATGCCGTCCGAGAAGAGCTAGTTTTGCGCGAGCGTACAGGTAAAGACCTTGTTGGCCTAGAATACCACGACTTATTTGACGACACCATTCACCAAGTCTATGCCGCCGACTTCGTTTCAAGCGACTCCGGCACCGGCATTGTCCACGTCGCCCCCGCCTACGGCGAAGACGACTTCAAACTCGCCGAAGCTCGCGAAATCCCCGTCAAACACGTCGTCGACGACAACGGCTATTATTTTTCCGAAATCGCCGACCAACTCCGCGCCATTGGCGTCCGCAACACCGACCAATCCGGCATCGAAATCTGGGCCGCCAATAAATTCATCGCCAAATGCCTCGAAGAGCAGGGGATTGTCTGGAAAATCGACTATATCCGCCACGAATACCCCTTTAACCCACGCAGCAAACAACGCATCATCTACCGCGCCATCCCCTCATGGTTTATGGACATCCAAGACGGCAAATCCGAACTCCTCGCCCAAAACGAGAACATTAATTGGGTCCCTGACCACTTGAAACACGGCCGTTTTGCCAAGAACATCGAGCAAGCTCCCGACTGGACGCTTTCCCGCAACCGCTTTTGGGCCACCGCCATGCCCGTCTGGAAGGGCGATAAAGGCACCGTCAAGGTCATCGGCTCCTACGCCGAACTCGCCGAGCTCACCAAGTCTAAAGAAAACCCCGACGGCATCCATCTCGACGACTACCACCGCCCGTGGGTCGACGCCATCGAATTCGACATTGACGGCGAGCACTTCACCCGCATCCCCGAAGTCCTCGACTGCTGGTTCGAATCCGGCTCCATGCCCTTCGCCCAACTCCACTACCCGTTTGAGAATAAAGAAAAATTCGAGCAAAACTACCCAGCCGACTTCATCGTCGAATACATCGGCCAAGTCCGCGCTTGGTTCTATTATGTCCACGTCATCAACACCGCCCTCTTTGGTCGGGAAGCCTTCAAAAACGTCATCACCACCGGTGTCGTTGCCGGCAACGATGGCCGCAAAATGTCCAAGTCCCTCGGCAACTTCACCGACCCGGCCATCATGGTCGACACCTATTCTGCCGACGCCCTCCGCTTCCTCCTCCTTTCTAGCCCGCTCCTCTCTGGCGAAGACTTCTCCCTCGTCGACAAAGACGTCTCTGACGTCCAGCGCAAGCTCAATATGATTTGGAACATCTACGACTTCTTCGCCCTCTACGCCAACGTCGACGATTGGAAACCGGACGCCAACGCCCCGCCGAGTCTCGAAAACCCGCTTGATCTATGGATTTTCACGCGGGAGCATGAATTACGGGACAACATCACTAAGCATATGGAGTCCTATAACATCCCTGAAGCCCTCTCCTATGTCATCCCGTTCCTTGATGACGCTTCCAACTGGTTCGTCCGCCGCTCTCGCCGCCGCTTCTGGAAAAGCGAAAACGACGCTGACAAACATGATGCCTACAGCACCCTGTTCTATATCTTAGTTAGACTCTGCATCTTGCTTGCTCCGTTCACACCGTTCCTAGCTGAAGAGCTTTGGCATAAACTCGGCTATGAACTTGACACTACCGATAGCATCCACTTGGAAGATTGGCCTGAAGGATGCGACGCTGAACCCGACCAAGAAGTCCTTGACGACATGGCAGCCGCTCGCGCCATTATCGAGCAAGCCCTCGCCCTTCGCGCCGAATTAAACGACGGCTTCGGCCAAATCAAAATCCGCCAGCCGCTCGCTAGCCTGACCTACGGCGGCCCAAAACTCGACCAATTCTACGAACAAGTCATCATGGATGAAACAAATGTTAAAAATATTATACACGCCGCGGACAAAAATGTTTCAATCGACAAGCAGCTCACCGACGCACTGAAAAGGGAAGGCCAAATGCGCGAGCTAATCCGTGCCATTCAGGGGCTCCGCAAACAGAGCGGCCTCGAGGTTGACGACCACATCAAGCTCTCTATCATCGGTCTCGACCTCGCCCCTGATCTCCTTGATATCCTTAAGAGAGAGACTCTTACTGATGAAATAACTACCAATAACTATGCGCATGATGCGTTAGTCAAACTAGACGACGACAATATTACAATTTCACTCGAACGTGTATAATATTTGTGTATAAACTTTTTCAAACATATTGACTTTTAAGCATAAGTGTGATACAATGGAGTCAGTTAGGAAACTAACACAAACAACAAAAACAAAAAGAAAGGAGCATATGTCAAAAGCAAGCAAAGAGCAGATTGTCAACCCGGGCGACTACCTAGACTACAATTTCGTCATCCCGCCTACCCCTAAAACTCGCGCTCGCGGCGGCAAGGTCCTCAGCCTCCGAAAGGCTGAATCGGTCCAAAAGGCCAAGGCCAAGGACGCTTACGTCCGTTCCAGCCGCGCCGACCGTCGCAATCGCAAGCTAAAACACGCCGCCGAGCTCGGCGCGATGATCCGCCAATTCAAGCATGAGCGTTTGCCAAATGCAGTATAACTTTTTGTAAAAACACAAATTTTAACAGAGAAAGGAGGAGCGAATGTAAAAATAAAAGCCCGGCTGTATAAATATTTTATACACCACGAAAATCCCGTCCAAAATGCGGGATTTTTCAATTTCATCTATTTTGTATAAAATAATTATACAAAACCTATTGACATAAGCTTTTTGCAGTGTTAAACTAGAGGCATAATCATAAAAACATAAACGAGATGAGTATATGGCACCAAACCCAGAACAACTAGGCGCTCTCACACCAGAGGAGTACGCACTGCTTCAGCGCCTCAACCGAGAGCGCGGCATCAAGACCCTAAAAACTGTCCTTAGTATAGCCGCCTTGGGTATCCTAACCGCCGCTGCCGCTGCCGCTGGCGCCGGTATGCTCTTCTCCAGCAACGAGACTGTTGGCGAAGGCACCAATGACGACCACGACAATGATAATGATAATGAAGCTGACCAACAACCTGCCGACGCCAACACTAACCCGGATGGCACCGATCCGAGCTACGATCCCAGCGCGACTTCTAACAGTGATGGCGACCCATCCACCCCTATTATAGACGCCCCCGAAGTCATCGACTATAACTCCATGAATAACGACGACCTCCTTAACCTCCTCCTCGACGACGAGCAAATTATCGATCTCAACAACGACGGCATCGACGACCGCATCGCTGCCTTCAAGTTCGACGGTCCTATGATTGACCTCAACGACAGCGGCACTGATGACAGAATCGAGGACATCAACACCTTCCACATCAACGAACAATCTTTTGATAGCTCTAACGGCACCGCCCTTGACCAACTCACTGCTGCTTTTGAAAATGTCCCCGCTACTACCACTGACGACCCATCTGCCCGCTCCATTTTGGCCACTCTCGCCGCCGACATCTACGAAGACAACGGCGAAACCCCGCCCGACTATCTCCTCGACACCAACGGTGATGGCATCGACGACCTCTACGGTGGCCCGATCAATAATGAAATCTTGCAATACACTAGCCGCGACGGCTTCCTCCACGTCAACCGCGACGGCGTTCCCATCCGGGCGTTCGACGAAGACCCTAGCAGCCGCATGAGCCAATATTCCTTTGGTCGCTCGCTCATCGGCGAACCTAACGGCTCTGATATTCTCCAACAGGATCTCGGCCATTGGAACAGCACAGAGGGCCAAGCCCAACTCGTCTCCAACTGGCTCCACGGTCATGATTTCGAAACAGGGGAGGGCGGCACCTTCTACCAGCCCGGCAACCTAGCCTTTTTCGCCACTAACATCTACAACGGCGACCTTTCCCAATGGTTCGGCGAGGGTGCCACCGACAACATGGTCAACTTGACCGAGCTTATCGAACGCCTCGACCCCGACATCCGCGCCGACTTCAACCAATCCATGACCGATTTCCTCGCCCGATGCAACGTCTCGGTTGAGCGCTGGGAAGGCGGTCGCGAGTACAGCTCTGCCTACTACCTGCCCGAACATGATGACGAGGGTAATCTTGTCGGCGCCCGTCTCGTCCAGCAAGAAATCGTCCGCGGCGAGCAACTTGTCATGCGGGTAAGCGACCCTGAAACTGGCCATGAGCAACTCGTTACAATGCGCTGTGGCGGCCAACCAGTCTTCGAGCGCGACGAATACATCCCTGAAATCCCTAAGCCCGAACCAGAACCTGAGCCGAAAGATACCCCACCACCAATCATCATCCCCGAACCAGAACCAGAACCCGAACCAGAGCCGGAGCCTAAAGATACACCTCCTCCAATCATCGAAACCACCCCACCGCCAGAAATAGAGACCACCCCACCACCAGAGATCGAAACCACCCCACCACCAGAAATCGAAACCACCCCACCGCCAGAAATAGAGACCACCCCACCACCAGAAATCGAAACCACCCCACCACCAGAAATCGAAACCACCCCTCCACCAGAAATAGAGACCACTCCGCCTCCAGAGATCGAAACCACCCCACCGCCAGAAATAGAGACCACTCCGCCTCCAGAGATCGAAACCACCCCACCACCAGAAGAAACCACCCTGCCGCCAGTAATCATTGAGACTACTCCACCTCCAGTCATTACACCAGAGCCAAAAGACGAAACCGTCCTACCAACCACTCCGCCATCTGATGAGACCACCTCTGTCGTACCCGACACCGACCTCCAAGACGACTCCAACCAAAACGAAACCCCAATTGACGAGGCTATCACCGGTGAAGACATCGGCAACATGACCGAAGATGAACTTGAAGATTGGCTCAACGGATTATTTGGCCTATAAAAGGAAGGAAAGGAAAACAAAAATGAAACAAACAACCAAAATCAGAACAGCCAAGAGCGCTCTCCTTGAACTCGGCTTCGCTGTCTTCGCTGTCGCTCTCGCCCTCTTCATCGGCACCACCGTTTCCGCCGACGGCCCCTCTTTCGGCCCCGCCCGTCCGACCTACACCGTCGAACAGCCTGCCTCCCGCGCCACTTGGAACTCCATCACTGACCGCACCAACCTACCTGCCGTTGCGGGTGGCGACGAACGCAACTTCGTCTGGGTCCGCGAATACGGGGTAGGGGAGTATCAAGACCAACTCGCCATCACCAGCGGCCGCCAATACGAAGTCATGATGTACTACCATAACAACGCCGGCGCCAACCTCAACGCCGTCGACCCTCAAAACGCCATCATGTTCCGCGCCCGCGCCCGCGCTTCCTTCCCATCCGAACTCGCCGCCCAAGAAGTCGGCATCATCCGTGGCGAACTCGAAGCCGACAACGCCACTACCGTCTGGGACGAAGCATGGATTATCTCTAACGAACCCGTCAGCATCGAATTCATCGCCGGCTCCGCCAAACTTTATAACAACACTACCGATCAGCCCGGCAACAGCCCAGTCACCCTCCCTAGCACCCTCTTCTCCAGTGCTGGCACCCTCATTGGCTACCAAACTTCCGGCGGTCGCTTTGTCGAGCAATACGTCGGCGTCCTCCCCGGCTGCGTCCAATATTCCGGCTGGATTCGCTACGTCCTCCAGACCACTGCCATCGAAGTCCCCGCCGACCCTGAAGAGCCTGAAGACCCAGAAGAACTCCCACGCACCGGCCCTGTCGAGGTCATCGGCTTCCTCATCGGCACCACCATGCTCGTCATCGCCGTCGTCTACTACGTCCGCTCCCGTCAAACCCTCAACAAAACCATCTAGGCTTGCATTTCTCACGCAACTGTGCTATACTTACTCTATGAGTAAAAAAGCAGTCATCAAAGTTCTCGGCCATCAATACCTCGCCGCAGAGGGCGATACCATCACGGTTGACCTCTTGCCCGAGGGCACCAAACAACTCGATCTCGACGCCTACCTCGTCATTGATGGCGACAAGACCACCGTCGGCGCCCCAGTCGCTGCCAAGGTTCAGGCCGAAGTCGTCGAGCCCAAAGTCGCTGGCGAAAAACTCCGCGTCATCCGCTACAAGAGCAAAAAGCGCGTCCATAAAGAAATCGGCCATCGTCAGAAGCATTCTGTCATAAAAATTATCAAAATAGCATAACCGTCTTAACTTTTTCCAAAGCATGTGCTAATATATATGTATATGGTCAAGTTAAAAAACGCGTTAAGGAAACTCGCCGTCAGGCGTTAACATTCTTATGGCGGAGGTAATCGCAATCACCAACCAAAAAGGCGGCGTCGGCAAGACGACCACCAGTATCAACCTCGCTTATTTCCTCGCCCGGGCAGGCAAGAAGACCCTCCTCCTCGATTTTGACCCCCAGGGCAACGCCACCAGCGGCCTCGGCATCGACAAATCCACCCTCAAGAAAACCATGGTCGAAGTCTTCTCCGGCGCCGCCCCCATCCAGAAAATCCTCATCACCACCAAATATAAAGGCCTCGTCCTCGCCCCCACCGTCCCCCAACTCGCCAACACCGAAGTCAAACTCCACAAATCCAACAAGAAATTCACCCAGCTTAAAAAAATCGTCGACGAAGTCCGCCCCGACTATGACTATATTATTATCGACTGCCCGCCCTCGCTCTCCCTCCTCACTGTCAACGCCCTCGTCGCCGCCGACTACCTCATTCTCCCCGTCCAAACCGAATTCTACGCCCTCGAAGGCGTCGGCCAACTGCTCGAAACCATCACCCTCCTCAAAAAAGCCATGAACCCCCACCTCAAGCTCCTCGGCGTCCTCCCCACCATGGCCGACGAACGCACCGCCCTCACCAAACAAGTCCTCATCGAAATCAAGAAATACTTCAAAGAAAAAGTCTTTGACACCCCTATCCCAAGAAATGTCCGCCTCGCCGAAGCCCCCAGCCATGGCGCACCAATTGGCGTCTACGACCGCTTTTCCAAAGGCTCTCGCGCCTACAAAAAACTAAGCGAAGAAGTCATCGCCCGCACCACCAAACCAACGCCCGTCAAGCAAGCATCATCTAGAAAGGAGAAAAACTAATGGCAAAAAGTAAAACTGGACTCGGCAGGGGATTTGAGAGCCTCATCCCCACTGACGTTGAAGAAGATTGGGACATGGACATCAGCGAGGCCGTCCCGTCCGACAAAGGCGAGCTCAAAAATATCCCTCTTGGCAAGATTGACAGCGACCCCAGCCAACCCCGCCGCGAGTTCGACCCCGACTCCCTCCGCTCTCTCGCCCAATCCATTTCCGAGCATGGCGTTCTTCAGCCCATCGTCCTCAAACCCACCTCCGGCCGCTACCAAATTATCGCTGGCGAGCGCCGCTTCCGCGCCAGCCTCATAGCCGGCCGCGAGACCATTCCCGCCCTCGTCCGCGACGTCTCCGAACAAAACCGCCTCGAGCTCGCCCTCGTCGAAAACGTCCAGCGCGAAGACCTCGCCCCCCTCGAAAAAGCCCGCGCCTACCGCAAATTAAAGGACGAATTCAATATGTCGCTCGAAGAAATCGGCCGCCGCGTCGACAAGTCTTTTGAATCCGTCAAGCAGACCATGCGTCTGCTCGACCTCCCCGACACCGCCAAAGACCTGATGACCAAGCACCGCCTCACCGAGGGCCAAATGAAGCCCCTCATCGGCCTGCCTGACGACATCATCCTCAAGGTCCTCCCGCGCATTGTTGACGACAAACTCACCGTCGCCGAGATCAAAAAAATCGCCGCCGCCGCCCGCCGTGGCAAACTGATCCAAATCTACGAACGCGAAAAACTCGCCATGACTAAGGCCTTGAATCTCCCCGTCAACGTCCGCACCACCGGCGCTCACAAAGGCACCGTTTCCATCCAGTTCACGAGCGAAGATCAGCTACGCGACATCATCAAAACCATTACTGGGCGCGACTTCGAATAGCTAAGTCAAGCCGCACACCATAAAACTTTAACATTCGAACATTTTTCTAGAGGTAGACACTGCTTAAGGTTATCCATTATGGCCACCGGTCTTGACCGGCCAGCAGTAGCCTGCTATATTGATAATGTCTAAGCCCTTAACACGAGTCAGTAAGTGCTTCGGTACAAATACAGTTCGCCGACCCAAAGCGGCACCGCAGAGCGTTTCGGCGAAAGCTGGTTCGTTATAATGGTTTAGACACCTTGCGGTGTCGCTTTTGCTTCCGGTGGTCTCTGCAAGAAATAAAGTAAAGGAACAAAAGGAGAACAACAATAATGAGTAAAGGTATATATAGCAACGCTTTTTGCGACATTGCAGTTTGCGCTGGCAAATCAGCGCTTAATTACGACAAATTCAGAGGACTAAAAGACACCAGCCCGCGCATTGCCGAGATTAACCAAAAGCTCACTTTCCGTCTCCAGTGGCTGTCTTTGAGCAGCGTCTTTTTCGTCCCTACTAAATTCGACAAAGCAGAGGGCAAGCTGATTTCCGGCACCGGCGAGCACAAGCGCTTGGCCGAGGATGAAATCCTCTACCACTGCGTTGTCGAAGAGAACAAAGAAGGCATCACCTACTTCGCCGCCGCTGTCGAGTACGACGAGCATCTAAAGTGGAACATCTACCTTTATTACGAACATCAGAGCTTACTTGACGACGGAGACCACACCCGGGAAAACATCGGCACCATTCCTTTCTCGATGCTCCTCGACGAAGAGCTCTATAAAGAGATGGACGGCGACCGCTTCTTCAAGAAGATAGGTCTTGAGATTGACGGTAATAGCGACGGCCCTCTCTGGTTCCATGACCACGAAGCCGGCTTCTCTTTCAGCGTTGACGCCTAGCAGCGTCTAGAACGCCCGCCAGCCGCTAAAAGGATAAATCCGCAGTGCCGCTGGGCCAACTACTAGGCCCAGCGGGATTGTCCCTAGCCCATTGCGCGAATCCCATGAATACGAGCCCTCTCGGTTGTCGCCCGCCACAAAAATCTCTCCCACTGGCACCGTAATATCCGCTTCACCCGACGTATAGCTCTTTGGCTCACCATGAAAATCATCATCCGGGTTAAAGCATTTTCCCGTCGTCAAACAAACTTCAATCTTCCCATCCTTCACGATTACTCGCTCGCCCTCAAACGCGATTACCCGCTTCACCACAAACTCGTCCTTGTCGCCCGACCGAAACCTCGGGTTCCTAAAAATAATCACTTGGCCTCGCTTTGGCACATAATGCTCACCCACAAAGTGCGCCATCGTCACCGGCAAACGGTTGACAATCAGCCGATCACCCGAGTGCAGCGTCTCCTCCATACTTTGCCCCACCACATTATACGAGCGAAAGACAAATTGGTTCAGCAGGAAAGTCCCCAACACCACCGCCACCACAAAACCTAATAGCGAGATCGCATCCTTCAGCATCGGATGCCGCCGCCAAAAACCTGCCTTACGTTCCATTGCCCTATTATATAGCATGCTCCCGCCTTTTGCAATGCTTATGTTATAATAGCTTTATGAATCAACACCCGCGCATCCTCATCGGCATCGCCTCTTACCGCGACCCCGAACTCCCCAAGACCATCGCCTCCGCCCTCCAAAACGCCAAACACAAAGACCGCCTCGTTTTCGCCGTCGTTAATCAATGCGACCCATCCACCCAGCACTCTCTCGACGCCCTCTCCATCCCTCACCTCAAACTCGCCCAGTTCGATTACCGCCTCTCCGCCGGTGTCGGCTTCGCCCGCCGCCTCATGACCGACTTTTGGGTCGACGAAGACTTCGCCCTCCAAATCGACGCCCACACCCGCTTCCAACAGGGGTGGGACGAGATCTTACTCCAAGAGTGGCAAGCCTGCCAAGACCCGTGCGCCGTCCTTTCCGCCTACCCAACCCCCTTCAAATACGATGCCAACGGCCAAGAGTCCTTCACTCCCTACAGCAAAGTCTGCATCGTCAACGTCGAGAAGTTCAACCAGTACATCCCCATTTTCAAAGGCGCTCTCAAACACGAACCAACCGCTCAGCGCCGCCCCATTCTCGGCACTAGCGCCGGTTTCATCTTCGGCCCCGGCGCCATTTTCGGCGTTCCCTACATCAAAGAAATCTGCTTCATGGGCGAAGAGTTCGCCCGCGCCTTCCAACTCTTCTCCCACGGTTTCAACCTCTACGCCCCCAACGTCCTGCCCCTCTACCACCTCTACTACCGCCCCGGCAGCCGCTTTTGGCACGACATGCCCCAAAACGGCGACCAAGCCCGCTACAACCACCTCACCAAACAAAGCTACGATTTTCTCCGCCAACTGCTAAAGGGCGAACTCGCCAATTACCCCGCCTACTTCGGCTCCACCCGCACCCTCGCCGACTACGAAACCTACCTCGGCCAGTCAATCTTGCTCAGCTCCGAGTCGCCCGGCCCCTAATCGCCCTGATGCTCTGGCTTTCGCCACAAGAAATACCCAAGGTAAGTCCCTCGGACACTAGATGTCAACCCATCACCAAGCAGCTCTTTCATCTCGTCGAACTTCCATTGGTGGTGATGCGTTTCCCATACATTACCCGTCGTCACCTCTTGCGGGATATTCACAATCGGTATCGAAATGATAAAATTCTTCGCATGAGATTTAAAATCCTCCAATAGCTTCACAGCTTCATCCCTATCTATATGCTCAATCATATCACCGGCTATAATCAGGTCAATCGGCGCGAACTTCGCGAAGTCCACATACCGCGCATCAGCCACTACCAACTCGTCATATTTCTTCGTCAATTCATATTTTTCGATATACGGAGCCCAGATTTCAATCCCAACCCATCTCGCGCCATTCTTCTCGACTATCAAATCAGCATAGGTCCCCACGCCCGGGCCAATATCCAACACTGTTTGCTCTGGCTTAATCAAGTCATACCAGCTCTTCACTACATCTTTGTTTTCATCAAAACTCGAAGGCATCCTTCATTATACCATGAGGCCTCCGCTAACCACAACCCTCGAAACCTCCCGGCCTATGATATAATATATATATGTATAAACTAAAACGGAGGTTCTATCTTACTGCCGCCCGCTGGTTCTGGCTCTTCGCCTCCCGCTCGCTCAAGCGCTGGAACCCTCGCGTCATCATCATCACCGGCTCGGTCGGCAAAACCACCATGCTCAACCTCCTCGCCACCCAAAACCTCCCCGCCCATTTTTCCCACAACGCCAACTCCGCCTTCGGCATCGCCTTTGACATCCTCGGTCTCGAGGCCGTCCGCGGCTCCCGCCTCCGCTGGATCTACCTTTTTTTCGCCAGCATCGTCCGTTCCTTCTCCTTTACTCGTCGAGTAAAATTCTATATTGTCGAGGTCGACGCCGAACGCCCCCGCGAAGCCGAGCTCATCGCCCAGAAATTAAACCCCGAAGTCGTCCTCACCACCCCTGTCGGTCTCTCCCACGCCAGCTTCTTCGATCCTCTCGTCGCCCAAGGCAAGCACAAAACCGCCCTCGCCGCCATCCAAGCCGAATTCGCCAAAATCAGCACTTATGCTCGCTCGCTCGCATTGTTCGCAGAGCCGCCGCAACCAGCTCCACGAGGACTTTCGCAGCCTACGGGCGAGAACGAGACGGCAGCCACCCGTAACGACGGGCTGGCTGAACGTCGTGCCGAGTGGAGCTGTTGTGGCGGCGAAGCAGTGCACTATAGAGTCGAATACAACAAAACTCTTTTCAAGACCAAATCCGGCACCTTCAATTTCGCCGAGCCCATGCCCGAAGAGGTCGGCCAGCAACTCTTACTCTTGGAGTATCTCATGCAATATCTCGACCTCCCCGTCGTCTACGACCTCAAAAACTTCCAGCTCCCGCCCGGCCGCAACAATTTTCTAGAGGGCATCAAGGGCACCAAACTCATCGACAGCTCCTACAACGCCCACCTAATTTCCATGCAATCGGTCCTTAGTATGACCAAACAAATCCGCTGGAACCATAAATGGCTCGTCATTTCCGACATGATTCAACAGGGCAGGGCAGAACAGAGCGAACACCAAAAACTCGCCCAACTAATTCTCGACGTCAAAGCCGAAAACGTCATTTTAATCGGCCGCCGCACCGCCCAATCCACCCTCCCTCTCCTCCAAGCCGCCGGTCAAAAAGTCGAGAGCTTCACCGATGTCAAACAAGCCTTGCCCTACCTTGAGCAAAACCTCACCGGCTCCGAACTCGTCGTCTTCAAAGGCTCCCAGTACCTCGAGTGGCTGGTCGAAAAACTCCTCAAAAACCCATCAGATATTAAGAGACTAGCTAGGCGGGAGAAAGCAGCAATAGTAAGACGCAAGAAGAGGGGTTTATCATGAGCAAGGGAAAGAGCAGCGAGGCAGGGCCGAAGGCTCGGCTTTGCCGACCGAGCGCCGAGAAAACCGTAGGTTGTCTCGGAACCCTGTATATTGTTCATGGCTGGACCACGACCTTGGACGGTTGGCAAGCCACCATCGCCGAACTCGACCGCCTCGGCGTCAAAGCCCACCTCCTCAAAGTCCCCGGCCTCACCACCGGCCCCGACCAAGCCTACACCATCACCGACTACGTCAACTGGGCCGCCAAAACCATTCCGCCCGGCGCCATCGTCCTCGGCCACTCTAACGGCGGCCGCATCCTCCTTAACGCCATCGCCGCGGGCAAACTTAAACCTCAAAAACTCATTCTCCTCAGTTCCGCCGGCATCTACTATCGCAGCTCCCGCTCCCGCGTCAGCAAGCTACTCTCCAAATACTTCGGCTGGCTCAAGCACCTTCCCGGCCTCCGCCGCCTCGTCCACCGTTTCCTCGGCGCCAGCGACTACGCCAAAGCCAGCCCCGCCATGAAAAAGACCCTCGAGAATATGCTCGAAAGCGACAAGCATCTTGACCCTGCCAAAGTCCAAGTCCCCACCCAAATTCTTTGGGGCGGGGAAGACCGAGCCACCCCGCTTTGGATGGGCCAACGCCTCGCCCGCGAGATTCCCAACGCCCAGCTCGAAATCATCCCCAACTGGCCTCACAGCCCTTATCGCAAGCCCGGCGGCCCGCAAGAGCTCGCCGCCAAAATCGCGGAGCAGCTATGAAGTTCCTCAGCTACGCCTACAATTTCACCTTCCGCCAAGCTTGGCGCCACCTCACCATCCGCGGCCGCGAGTGCGACCGCATCGCCCTTACCCAATATCTCGACCAAACCTATGCCGGCAAAAGCTATTTATATTATAACGGCCGTTCCGCCCTCGCTGTCGCCCTCAAAACCTTGCTCGGCGCCAAAGTCCAAGGCGCCAAAATCGGCGTCAACGCCTACACCTGCTACGCCGTCGTCCAAGCCGTCCAAGAAGTCGGCGCCCAAGTCGTCTATCTCGACATCGACCCCAAAACTTACAACTTCACCGCCCAAACACTCGCCCAAACTCTCAAAAAGCAACGCCTCGCCGCCGTCATCGTCCAAAATACTCTTGGAGTAGTTTCCGATATTACAGGGGTCGAAAAGGTCGCAAAACTCGCAAAACTCAAAATCATCGAAGACCTCGCCCATTCCGTCGGTTTGCGCTATAAAGACGGTCGTCCAGTCGGCACCGTCGGCGACGCCACCTTTTTTTCCTTCGGCCGCGGTAAACCCGTCGACACTGAACACGGCGCCGCCCTCGTTTTGCGGGGCGACTACGCCCAAGCCAAGATTTACGTTCCCACCAAACTCACCAGCCGTCAGAACCGCCGCCGCGACCGCCTCTACCCGATTCTCGGTTGGAAAATCCGCAAAACCTACCGCACCATCGGCCGTCCTCTCGCTTGGTTTTGTAAGGCCATCGGCCTCCTCCGCGGCTCGGTCGAGGGCAAACCCGAACCTTTCGTCACCATGGCCAACTGGCAGGCCCGCCTCGTTCTCGAGCAACTGCAAAACAAACCCAAGCTCACCCGTCTGCCACTCCTCGTTAAGAATCGCGACGCTGTCCTCAAGGCGCTTGCCAAGCACGGCTACTATTTCTACGAAATCTGGTGGGACTCCGCCGTCAGCCCGCGCCGTCTTTTCTCCAAAGTCGGCTACGACCAAACCAAAACCCCCATCGCCTACCAAGTCGGCGAACGAATGCTCAACCTCCCCACCAACCTCACCGCCCGCGAAAAACGCGAAGTCGTCAAAATCATCAAAGAGGCTAGCCGTGGAGCATAAGAACTTCCTCCAATCGCCCGAGTTCGCCGAGTGGCGCCGTCTCTGCGGCGACGATGTCGTCGAAGTCGCCGGCAATTTCATGGTCATCAAAAACGCCAAACGCGGCCGCTACGCCGAAATCCCCGGCCTCGTGCTCTCTATAAGGTCTGCCCGCGGATCTGGTCCTGAGGAACTTTCGGAGCCTACGGGCGAGAACGAGGCGGCGTCCACCCGTAACGACGGGCTGGACGAACGCCGTGTCCGAAGAACCAGTTCGCAGGCAGACCTTAAAGACCAAGTAGAGCTGCTTTGCGGGAGCGTCCGCGAAGCCGCTAAGGCTTGCGGCTGTATTTTCGTTCGGGTTCGCCCGCAGCTCCTAGATTCGCCCGAAAACCTCGCCGCCTTCCGCGCCGCTAGCTTCAAGCCCGCCCCTCGCCACCTCTACGCCGAAAACACCATCATCCTCAACCTCACCAAAACCGAAGACCAGCTCCTCGCCGACATGCGCAAGCAAACTCGCTACGAAATCAAACATCTCGACCGCTACCCCGACCTCAAAATCGAGTGCATCTCCGCTATCGATAACGCCTCCATCGCCGCTTGGGAAGATTTCGCCGCCCTCCAAGCCGACACCGCCCGACGCCAAGGCTTCGTCCCGCCGAGCCGTTCCGAGCTCCTCCACCTCCGCGAAGCCTTCTGGGACAAAGCCCTCCTTTACCGCGCGTCAGCCAAAACTCCATCCGAGGCGATAAAGGGCAGTTCCGGCGAGGATGGGGCTTTGGCTTACGCGCTAGTTATTACCAGCGGCGACGAAGCCGACTACTTCGAGGCCGCCAGCTCCGAGGCCGCCCGCGACCTCCCCGTCGCCTACGCCCTGCAATGGCAAATCATCCGCGACATCAAATCTCAGGGCTTCAAATATTACAACCTCTTTGGCATCGCCCCAGCAGGGGAGTCCAAACACCGCTACGCCAAACTCACCACCTTCAAACGCGGCTTCGGCGGCCAAGTCGTCAACTATCTCCCCGCCCACGACCTCCCCATCGACCGCTTCAAATACCGTCTCCTCCACCTCTACGAACTAATCGAAAAAAGGCGCATGCAATGGTAATCGAAACCATCACCGACCGCCAAACTTGGGACGACTTCGTCCAAAACCGCCACGAAGCCAACTGCCTTCAAAGCTGGAGCATCATGCTCTCCCACCAAGAAATGGGCCAGCCCATCGTCCGCCGCGCCGTCTACCGAGACAACCAAATCCTCGGCGTCTACAGCGGCTTTGTCGACCGCGCCAAAAAGGGCACCGGCTTGATTATCGCCGGCGGCCCCCTCATCAATCTCGTCGAAAAAAAGGCCATCAACTTGATCTTAACAGATATGAGAAATCAAGCCAAGGCCCTCGGCTGCGACTTCGTCCGCCTCCGCCCGCAGTGGCCCGACAGCCCCGAATCCCGCGAAGTCCTCAAGACCAACGGCGCTCAAAAAGCTCCTTTTTACCTTTCTGTCGAGCACGCCGGCGTCCTTGACATCTCTGGCACCGAGCAGGAAATAGTCAGCCAATTCCGCCAAAAAGCCCGCCGCGCTATCCGCAAGGCCGAGTCCGCCGCTCTCGACCTCACCATTAGCCAAGACCCCGCCGACATCGACCAATTTCACGCTATCGAGCTCGACCACGCCAAACGCCAAGGCTATGTCCCGTTCTCCAAAAAATTCCTCAAAACCCAATTCCAAGCCTTCGTACAAAACAACGAAGCCCAGCTCTTCATCGCCAAAAAGGGTAGGGAAGTCCTCGCCGAAAACTTCATCGTCTTCTACGGCCACGAAGCCTCCTACCTCTACGGCGTTTCCACCCGCCTCGGCCTCGAATACTCCGCCGCCCCGCTCCTCCACCTCCTCGCCATCCGCGAAGCCAAAAAACGCGGCCTCACCCGCTACAACTTCTGGGGCATCGTCGACGAAACCGACACCAAACACCGCTTCTACGGCGTCAGCGTCTTCAAGCGCGGCTTCGGCGTCGCCGAGCTCAAATACACCCCCGCCCACGACCTCATCATCAACCCCCTCCGCTACCACTTTCTTATCAAACCGCTCGAAACAATCCGCCGTCGCCTCCGCAAAGTATGATATACTATACCCATGGCTAAGTTTTTAGAGGGCGGGCGCAGTAGTAGCGCGATTAGCGACATTCTCCATCTCATCCTCAATGTCGGCTTCGCGATTGTCGCCATCGCCCTTGTTGTCTTGACCGGCGTTCCGTGGCCCTCGCTTGCCCTCGTCGCCGCCAGCAAATGGCGCACCTTCGCCGTCCGCCCTTATTTCCTCTGGCTCTCCATCCGCGCCAACCTCGTTGACATCATCGTCAACTGCTCCTTCGTCCTCCTCGCCTACCTCAATATCACCAACTACATCGCTCTCTTCGCCCTCGTCATCCTCTACGTCTGCTGGGCCGCCGTCATCAAAACCAAAAACGAGCTCTTCTTCGCCAAGCTCCAAGCCGGCATGGCCCTCTTCCTCGGCCTCACCGTCGCCGTCCAGCTCTCTTACGAACTGCCCAATGTCGTCTTGGTCGCCATCGCCGGCCTCATCGGCTACGTCGTCGCCCGCCACTTCCTTATCGCCCTCGATGACGAAGGCGGCAAAATCGAACTCCCCGCCCTCTGTTTCGCCCTCACAATCGCTAGCCTCGCTTTCATCACCTCTTTCTGGCAGGTAGTCTACATCATCGACGGCATCGTCATCCCCCAGCTCGCCATCACCGCCCTTCTAATCTCCCTTTTTGCCTCACTCTACCTCGAATACCTCCAAGAAGGCTCCAAACTCGAAAAAGTCGAGGTCGTTTTTGCCGGCGTTTTCGCCGGCCTTATTCAGCTTATCATGTTAGTATCATTTTCAAGTGGTGTAGTATATTAAAGGAGGAAAAATGCAGCCAAACAATAACAATAATGTCTTCGAAGTCAAAGAGAAGCGCGACTACAGCGTCCTACTCGGCGCCCTAGTTGGCCTCCTTGTCTTCGCCCTCGTCTCTTTCGGCATCCTCCACGTCTTCGGCGGCACCAACTCCTTCCGAAATTGGCTCAGCCAATGGGCCACCGTCGAAGAGCGCCGCGACAGCATCAACGACGGCAACGCTTCCATCTTCGATAACGAATCAGTCGAAACCGTCGCCGAAAGCGTCATGCAAATTACCGTCTCCGTCCTCACTCGCTCCGGTAGCGGCGCTTCCTACTCTGGCGCTGGCACCGGCATCGTTGTCTCGAGCGACGGCTACATCTTGACCAACAAACACGTCGTCGAGCGCGCCAATGAGGTCGCCATCATCCACGACGGCATCCTCTATAACGACGCCACCATCGTCGGTACCGACCCCCTGAACGACATCGCCTTCATCAAAGTCAATGGCGTCAGCGACTGGCAAATCGCAACCCTCGGCGACAGCCGGACACTCCGCATCGGCCAGCCCGCCATCGCCGTCGGCTACGCTCTGGGCCAGTTCCAAAACTCCGTCACCCTTGGCATCGTCTCTGGCGTCGGCCGCAGCGTCAACGCCAGCAGCAGCGACGGCATGTCCAGCGAGAACCTCTTTGACATGATTCAAACCGACGCCGCCATCAACTCCGGCAACTCTGGCGGCCCGCTCGCTAACGCCGGCGGCCAAGTCATCGGCATCAACACTGCCGTCTCCACCGGTGCCAACGGCCTCGGCTTCGCCATCCCAATCGGCGCCGCCAAAGGTATGCTGAAGCACCTCCTCGCCACCGGCCGCGTCGAACGCGCCATGCTTGGCGTCCGCTATAGCGACATCGACGCCAACCTAGTCGCCGAGCACAATTTACCAATCAAGCGCGGCGCTTTCCTCAATGGCGACCAAAGCGTCATCGCTGGCGGCCCCGCCGCCGAAGCCGGCCTCCAGCCCGGCGACATCATCACTAAAGTCGGCGATTTCGAGGTTGGCGTCAGCGGCAGCCTCGCCACCCTCATCGGTGAGTACACCATCGGCGACCGCGTCCAGCTCACCATCCGCCGCGGCGACGAAACCCTCACCCGCACCGCAACTCTGGCCAAATATTGACCTCATGAAAAAGATTGTTTTTAGCGACTACGACGGCACAATCTACACCGACGACGGCAACACCACAAACAACGTCGCTGCCATCAAAAAATGGCACGCCGCGGGCGGCAAATTTGTCATTGCCACTGGCCGCGGCTTCACCAGCGCCCAAGATGCGGCAGGCGAATACGGTATTCCGTTCGACTATTGCATCATGAACAACGGCGCGCTAATTGCCGATAGTAATTGGACCCTAATCTCTGAGCTAACCATCGATCCGCCCTTGGCCCAAGAAATCGCCGAATTCGTCCAAAATAATTTCGCCGCCCAAATCGAGGGGCTTTATTACTATGGCCTAGGCAGCAAGTCGCACCAACCGACAGGGGTCATCACCAAGATTCGCGTACAGACCCACGGGCGTAATCACGAGCCAATGCTCCGCATCGCCAAAGCCCTCAACCATGCCTTTCCCGATGTGATCGCCCACGCCACTCTCACCGACATGTACCCGCTCGAGCAATTTCCGGACGCCAATTACCAAATTGTCGATATTGTCGGCGCCAAGGCCGGCAAAGAGCGCTCCATCCAACTGATTTTAGAGCGCGAAAGCTTATCGCCAGATGATGTCATCACAATTGGCGACGGCGCCAACGACGTCGAGATGCTTGAGCAATATGATGGCTACGCCATTCGCGGCTCCATGGCCGCCCAAATGACCACCGGCAAAACTGTAGCCAGCCTCGCCGACATGTTAAGCACAATCGAAAACTCGTATCAGGGCAGAGAAGAGTCCGCTTGACGGAAAAGCCGTAATTTGCTATAATCACGATGTGGGGCGGTTAGCTCAGCTGGTTAGAGCGCTTCTCTGATAAGGAAGAGGTCTCAGGTTCAAGTCCTGAATCGCCCACCATTTTCTACCATCATTTCTACCATACCAAAACTATTATGAAGATTCTTGATATCACCGAAATTAATCTTAGCGAAGCCTTCCTCCACTACACCGCTGCGTCCAATTTAGACAGTATTGCCGAGAAAGGCCTCAGGCCCGCAATCGGCAAAAACTCTCGCGGCATCGAACTCAGCGAAAAAATCTTTTTTACGGTTGGCGGTAAAAACATGCTGATCCTGATGGACGCTTGGCTCAAATGGCTCGTCCTCCGTCCGAAAAGTGATTTCATTTACCGCTCCGGTGTCTTTTTCATGACCCAAAAATGGTTCCCGGCCTCTGTCATCGAAGCCCTTTTTGCCCTCTGGATTAAAAACCCCAGACGTTCTCAAAGAGCCTGTAAGAAGCTCAAAGCCATTCTCGAAAACAGTGTCTTTCTCGCCCTCGACCTCGAGGAAGGCGTCGACTTCGACCATCACGACATCGACGAAGTCAAGTCCCAAGAATTCTCCCGCGGCCAACTCAAATTCATCTACTCCTACGGCTACGACCTCGGAAGCCTTACCATGGAACCTTGGAACATGCACACCTATTCCGGGAAAACCGTCAACCGCTCCAAGGTTTCCTTGCTTGCCCTCGGCGACCAGCTCTCCGCCCACGCCATCTTGCACCATCTAGCAGAGAACCACCGCGACTACATCAAATCCCATTGCCGCTTCCTCCAAACCTATCTAGAGACAAATACCGTAAGGTGATAAAATAATGCATCCACCTCTGGTAGGGGAGAACAATTTCGCGGCACTCAAGAAGAAATTCAAACTCTAACACTTGCAATTTAAGCATAAGTATGATATACTGGGGAGGGTATCTATATGCAAAATCAACAAAACACACCACAAAACACACAAAAACCAGCCAATCCTACCATTGACCGGCCTTCCTCCGCTCCTGTTAGCGTCAAGGAAATCATCGACGCCATCAACAACTCCCAAAATATCCTCGTCGCCCTCTCTAAAGACCCCGACATCGAGGAACTCACCAACAGCCTCGCCCTCACCCTCGCTCTCGACGCCGCCGGCAAAAACGCCACGGCGATTTTTTCCGGCACCATGCCCGAGAGCATCGAGTTCCTCAACCCCGACAAAGTCTTTGAAACCGACACCAACTCGCTCCAAGATTTTATCATTAGCTTAAACAAAGAAAAGGCCGACCACCTCCGCTACAAGGTCGACGGCGACTTCGTCAAAATCTATATCACGCCCTATCGCACCATGATAACAGAGAAGGACCTCCAATTCACCCGCGGCGACTTCAACGTCGACCTCGTCCTCGCCCTCGACGTCAAAAGCCCCGACGACTTCGACGCCGCCCTCGCCCAGCACAACAAAATCATGCATAACGCCCGTGTCGCCAGCATCGTCGTCAAAACCGACGCCCAAGCCGCCCAAAAATTCGGCGACATCATCTGGCAAGCCGAAACCGGCACTCTCACCGAAGCCGCTACCTCCATTATCGAGTCCTTGAACGAAAAACGCGAAATCAACCCCGAAGTCGCCACCGCCCTCCTCGCCGGCCTCGTTTTCGTCAGCGACCGCTTCTCCAACGCCAAAACCTCGCCCTCCGTCATGAACCTCGCCGCCCGCCTCATGTCCGTCGGCGCCGACCAACGCAGCGTCATGGAACATCTCGGCGAAGACGAAGACGCAACTCCCGCCCCAGCCACCACCAAACCCGCCCCAGCCGTTGAAGCTACTTTAGCACCTAAGGAACTTTCGACCACGGCCGTGGCTGCAGATGGCGACCCCAACACCCTTCCTCCTCCCAGCGAAATGACTATCCCCCACGACGGCCAACTGCCCCAGCCCGAGTCCGTCGCCCCCATCATCACGCCACCACCCCTAGCACCTCCTCCAGTTCCCGAGCCCACCAGCCCTCCACCTCCACTCGCTGCCGCTCTCCCTCTTGTCCCCGAAGACGACCTCCTCACCCCTAACGCCAGCATCGTTGAGCAGCCCCAAAACCCCGTCGGCTATGTCGACCAGCTCACCGGCGTTGCCTCGGCCGAGGCCCAACCACTCATCACCTCCGCCCCTGACGCTCCGCCCGCTCCCACCCCCGAGCCCGCCCCTCTCACCACCCCACCACCAGCACCCGAACCTGCTCCCGCGCCCATCCCCGGCGCCACCCCCACCATCGCCGAAATCGAACGCCTAATCAAAAACCGCCTCCCGCTCCCCCCAGAGTTTGACCCCGCCTCGCCCATGGCCGCCCCTCCAATCCCCGTTCTACCACCAATTACCGCCCTCGGCCAGCCCACTGCCCAGCATGTCAACCCCCAAATCGACTCCCTCGTCCCACCCGAAGTCGCCGCCATCCAACCCGCCCCTCCCGTGGTCCCACCACGCCCCGAACCCACTCCAGCCCCCGCTCCTAGCGACGCCACCTCTGGCACCAACCCGCCCCTTTCCGCCCCCAGCGCCATCGCGCCGCCATCTGTCGCCGCCCCTCCCAACGCCTTCAAAATCCCTGCCTTCTAATTCCTCCCAGAATATGCTATTATAATTATATGCAACACAAGACCTTCTTCTTCATTCTCCCGCCGCTTGGCGGTATAGCTTGCACATTTTAATTTTTTTATTATTTAACCTAAGGGAGAACCATGCAACGATCAAAACTTTTTACCAAAACATCAAAAACCACCTCGGCCGACGAAGTCGCCAAAAACGCCCAGCTCTTAGCCCGCGCCGGCTTCATCCATAAAGAAATGGCCGGCGTCTACGCCTACCTACCGCTCGGCCTCCGCGTCCTCGAGAAAATCAAAACCATCGTCCGCGAGGAAATGAACGCCATCGGCGGCCAAGAGGTCGCCCTCACCGCCCTCCAGCCCCGCGAACTCTTCGACAAGACCAACCGCTGGGACGATTCCGTCGTCGACAACTGGTTCAAAACCAAGCTCAAAAACGATACCGAGCTCGGCCTCGGCCTCACCCACGAAGAGCCCATCACCAACATCCTTCTTGAGCACGTTAGCTCCTATAAAGACCTCCCTATATCTGTCTATCAGATTCAAAACAAATTCCGAAACGAGCTCCGCGCCAAATCTGGCCTCCTTCGCGGTCGCGAATTCGTTATGAAGGACATGTACAGCTTTGCCCGCACCCAGGCCGAGCATGACGAGATCTACGAACAAATCGCCGCCGCTTATCACAAAGTCTACCAACGCCTCGGCATCGGCGACATTACCTTCCGCACCAAGGCCGACGGCGGCTATTTCACCGACAAAAACAGCGACGAATACCAAACCCTAAGCGCAGCTGGCGAGGACACCATCTACCTCGACCCAGCCAAGAAACTCGCCATCAACAAAGAAATCTACACCGATGAGAACCTCGCCAAACTCGGCCTAAACAAATCCGACCTCGTCGAGCAGAAATCCTCCGAAGTCGGCAACATCTTCCCCCTTGAAAGCAAATATCCCGACGCCCTCGACCTCTATTACACCGACGAGACCGGCCAGAAACAACACATCATCATGGGCTGCTACGGCATCGGCATTTCGCGCCTCATGGGCGTCCTCGCCGAAGTCTTCGCCGACGACCAAGGCCTTGTCTGGCCAACCGCCGTCGCACCGTTCCAAGTCTACCTCATCGGCATCGGCGACCAAGGCGAAGCCGAAGCCGCCGAATTATACACAAAATTTGTTCAGGCCGGCATCGAAGTCCTTTGGGACGACCGCGACAGCAAAACCGCCCGTCCGGGCGAGAAGCTTGCCGACGCCGACCTCATGGGTATCCCTTATCGAATCGTAGTCAGCGACAAAACACTAGAGCAGGGAAGTATAGAGGTCAAACCCCGCACCGGCGAGCCAAAGCTTGTCAAAATCGAGTCGGACCCAAAAAATCTACAAGAACTATTGACATAGTGAAAAAAATTGTTATAATGAGGAAACCCGATAAAACTTGGGGGGGGGCATTCTATGATTATTAACAAAATAGGAGAGCTATGAAAAAACTAGAGATAACCGCTACCAAGCGGGACGAACTAACCAGAGAACTAGCGGGCCTAGTCGCTCGTCGGCCACAAATTGCCGAAGATTTGGCATACGCTCGCAGCTTCGGCGACCTCTCGGAAAATGCCGAGTATGACGCCGCCCGCGAGGCCCAAAAGGTCCTCGAAAGCCGCATTCAAGAGATTGAAGCCATCCTTGGTCAAGCTACTATCATCAAAGCTAAAAAAAGCAGTCGCGTTGTCCTTGGCTCTAGTGTCAAGGTCAAAAACGGCAAAAAGGAAACCACCTACCTCATGGTCGATCCAGTCGAAGCCAACCCCTTACAGAGCAAGCTCTCTGTCGAAAGCCCCCTCGGGCTCGTCCTCATGGGCCAAAAAGTCGGCAGCGAAGTCGAATTCAGCGCCCCTAAAGGCGTCATTAAATATACTATTATTGAAATTGCCTAATTTTTGTGCTATCATACCTTCATGGATGGAGGATTTGATTTATTCAACTGGGCTAACAGGGCAGAGGAGTGGGCTAAAAGCGCCACTCTAGAGCTCTTCTTTTTTAACAAAAATTATACACCTTATAAAGTCCGCTTAGCCGACCAGCTCGAAAACGGCATCCGCCGTCTCTTTCTCGAGGACCTCATCGCCTTTGTCAATCAGGGAATTGACCGCGGCCTCTCGGTCCAGCGCCTCGACAAAAACACCGACGACAAGGCCGCCCTCCTCATCGACCTCAAAGAGGTCGATCGCGCCGCCACTCTCATCCACCTCATCGAAAAAGAATACACCGACATCATCTATTTCTCTGGCGAAGAGCACGACTTCCGCCGTATCAAGGGCGTTGCCGCTCGTTTCAGCTATGGCGATGGCGGCGAATCTAAACACTGCTATGTTATTAAGTCCCTTTCCGGTTCTCAAGCTCTCTCTGATAAAGGCTCTTGGGAGCTCCGCGGCGAGAAACTTGAGCCCTTTTCCGCCTCTGTCGGCATCCGCATCCCCGAGGGCAATGAAGTCCTTGTCGTCGATGCCGGTGCCTCCGGCTGGCAATTAGTCGCCTTAAACCGCAGCAAGTTTGAGCGACTCTTCCAGTTTGATGCCGCTACCACCGCCCTCGCCCCCGCTAAGGCCGAGGAGCTTTCTCAAGCCTACGAACTCTCCCTCGCCGAGGGTCTCGACCTCGCCGAAATGCTTAAAGACAAGAAATCCCTCGTCAAAAAGCTCGGCGACGCCGACCTCTCAGCCGTCTCACAAGACAAAATTATGGACTTCGCCGATGTTATGCAATTACCTCTGATGCTCTCTGAGACCGGCAAAATTATCATCGCCGACGACCGCGACCTTGCTATGCTTGTCAACCTCGTCGATGAGAACTACTTCGTCTCCGCCACCACTGGCAAGCGCTACGAAGTCAAAGGCAAAAAGCTCTTAGATACCGACGACCAAAATTCCTAGCAGCCACCTCTAGCGTTCGGTTTTTATAAAATAAATCCTATGCAAAATCAAGCCCTAGTGTTCGGTTTTCTGTTCGGGCATTGCACCATAAAACGAGCAATAGCGCAATAGTGGAAAACCCGCCTAAGAACCGAGCTAACAGGGGAAGGCAGACTTTTCCACAGCCAAAATCCCCCTTGCCAAAAGATAAGACTGTGGAAAAGTATTTGCAAAATCAAAAAAATATAAAAAAGGTCTTGCAAAGCCCAAAAAAGCATTGTAGAATGAGGTTAGACAGACCAAACAACAAACATAAGTACATTAACAAATCACAAGTCTAGACATCTGGTAGCAAAAGCGACGAGGGGAAGAAAAACAAGACTACGCGACCTCGATTAAACACCGCGAATGCACTTTACTTTACAACAAATAAATAAGTTGTAACCTCCCAAACCCTTAACGCCGTTTTATATAAGTCTCTCAACTTTTACTTGGCGCCCGGCACTTGTCGGTCGTAAGCATAACGAAACGGTGTCTTTAACATAAAAACAAAACAAACACGCTTGGTTATCAGATGTCTAGACTATGTGATAAAATAAAAAAATGAAACAACCTCATCAACCAGTCATGTTGGGCGAAGTACTTGAGGTGCTTAAACCAAAAACAGGCGACAGTCTTCTTGACTTGACCGCCGGCTTTGGCGGGCACGCGAGAGAGATTTTGGAGCGGACCGGGGCGTATGAGCAGTCCGTATTAGTTGACCGTGACCAGATGGCTATTGACAGTCTTTCTGACTTAGCAGCCAAAGGTGCTACACTAATGCACGCGGACTTCTTAACTGCTGCCGACGCGCTTTTCGTGGAGAAAAGACGATTTGACTTGATTTTGGCCGATTTGGGAGTTTCATCACCACAGTTAGACAGAGGCGAACGCGGCTTCTCGTTTATGCATGATGGCGACTTGGACATGCGAATGGACCAGCGCCAAGACTTGACAGCCAAAATAGTTGTCAATTCCTATAGCGAACGAGAACTTGCCCAGCTTTTCATAGAATACGGTGAAGTAAAAAGCGGCCTTGCCCAGAAAGTTGCTCGCGAGATTGTTCACGCGCGGCCTTTCCAGACTACCGAAGCTCTTGCCGAATTCATCAAACACGCCTCTCCTTACAGCAAGCGCCATCCTGCAACCCAATTCTTTCAGGCTCTCCGCATTGAGACCAACGACGAGCTCAATCTGCTTGAGCGGATCCTCCCTCTACTACCCGACCTACTCAAACCCGACGGCCGCTTGTGTATCATCACCTTCCACAGTCTAGAAGACCGCCTAGTTAAAAACTGGCTTGCCGACGAGGCGGGCCGGGGCTTAGAGAGCCGGTTAAACGTCAGCAAATCCATCCTAACCAGTGGTGTTCCCGAGCTAGAAAATAATCCGCGGGCGCGATCTGCTAAGATCCGCTTCGCCGCGCGAGTCTAGCGCTCTTAGCAAGCGTCAGCATTCGTAAAACAAACACAAAAACAAACAAGGAGGCAAGATGCCACGACAAATTTTTGTCAAATTTGCGTCTTCGACGGCGACTATCGCTGTGCGACGCGGGCGTTAGCCAACTTTTGTTTATGACTCGCCCGCCGAGATGCGTGTGTGTTGCTTTCACGCGCATCTCCGAGGGCACTAAAGGAGAACCCGGCGTCAGCCATCTACAACATGCGTCAATTTAAAAATAATTTTTACGAAGAGCCAAACGATCGCGCCTTTGCTCGCGCCAACTTCTCGCGTGTTTATAGTGTCCGCAAAAACGGCGTCCGCGGCGGCGGTTCTAGCAGTGGGTCAAATAGCATGGTCTTTCTCACCGTCATCGCCGCCCTTGCGGTGCTCGTACTCGGCGTTTTAACTCTCGCTCTCGGAGCGAGAGTTTCAGAGTTTGACTACAAGATTTCCGAGCAAGAGCAGTCTGTTAGCGAACTCGCCCAAAAACGCGCCGAACTCATCCTCGAGAACGCCAAGAACTCCTCCTACTCCGCGGTGCGCAGCTCCGAGCTAGCAGACACCATGACGCCTTAGGGCGTGGTATAATACAAGTATGCAGAAACGCATTATAATCATCACTCTCTGTTCGGCTCTGGCATTTCTCGCTATCATCGGCCGCCTTTTTGGCATGCAGATTCTAAATCGCGAGGAATACGTCCTCGCCGCCGAACAAACCCAAGTCCACGAGTGGAAGCTCCGCGCCACGCGTGGCCTGATTTATTGGCGCGACGGCTCGACCAACGTCCCCGCCGCTCTCAACGAAAACGTCTACCTTGTTTTTGTCGACTATGCCATGGTCAAAGACGCCAACCAAACTCGCGCCGTCCTAGCCCAGTTTTTAGGCGCCGAGGCTGCCATCAAGTTTGACGAAGCTATGCAAGCCCGGCGCAGTCGCTATGCCATCCTTGGCCGCAACCTCTCTCGCGCCGCCGCCGAGGCTGTCAAAGACGCCGACCTCGCTGGTATCGGTTTTGAAGAAAGCACCAAACGCGTCTACCCAGAAGGCGAGCTCGGCTCTCGAATCCTCGGCTTCGTCAACCAAGACGGGCAAGGACAATATGGCGTTGAGGGCGCCTTCAACCAACAGCTCACCGGCCGCGACGGCCTCCGCAAGGCCGTCACCGACTTACGCAAAGTCCCTCTCTCAGTCGGGCAAGGGGACGCTCTCGTACCCGCCGAAAATGGCGCTAATCTGCGCCTCACCATCGACCGCAACATTCAAGCCATGTCCGAAGCTAAAGCCAAAAGTTGGGCCTACGAATACGGCGCCGAGTTCGTCGACATCATAGTTTATAACGCCCAGAATGGCGAAGTCCTAGCCATGGCCAGCCGCGATGGCTACGACCCCTCTAATTTTGAGCGCTTCAGCCTTGATCGCTTTTCTAACCCTGTTCTGACCGACACTTACGAGCCTGCCAGCGTCATGAAGACTATCACCATGGCCGCTGCCCTCAACCTCGGCGTCCTTCAGCCCACCGATTTATATCTTAATCACCGTGGGCTCTTTATTGATGGCCTCTGGGTCCAAAACATGACTGACCGCGCTGCTGGCGCCATGCAAACTTTCCAAGAGGCCATGGACTGGTCTTTCAACATCGGCTCTATCGCCATGCTTGAGCGCATCGGTGGCGGATCGATTAACCTCGATGCCCGCCAGAAGCTCTATGACTTCCAGCGCCGTCTCGGTTTTGGCAGTCGCACCGGCATTGAGTTGCCCGATGCTGCTGGGCTCGTTCGCGCCCCCGACAGCGGCTACGCCCTTAACCACTGCTATGCCAACATGACTTTCGGACAGTGTGGATCCGTATCTATGCTCCAACTTGCTGTCGCTTACGGTGCACTCGCTAATAACGGCATCCGCTACCGTCCTACGGTCGTCCAAGGTCAGGGCGGGGAAGTCCTCGAGTCTGGCATTATCAGGGAAGAAACCAGCCGTGAGCTCCGCGAGGTCCTCCATAATGCACAAAAATTATACACCACATCACTCACCGAGCCATTCTCCAGTCGCTACTGTGCTGGCAAGACTGGCACCGCCCAAGTTCCTAACCCAGCCGGCGGTTATTTTAACGACCGTCAAACCGGTTCTTACTTTGGTTTCTGCACACCTGATGCCGACACCTTGCCTAGCCTCATTGTCGGCGTCCGCTACGGTGGCGCTGGCGTCCGCGGCGGCGGTAGCAACGCCAAGCGTATTTGGGATGATATTATGCGCGACGTCATCCCATATGCAGAAGGTGTGATATACTAAAGCTATGGAGAACGCAATTATCAGAGTTCTAGTCTTTGCGGTCGGAGGCTGGCTCCTCGCCACTTGTCTGACGCCTTTTTACACCACCTTAGCTTACAAATACAAATGGTGGAAGCGCGAGCGCAAACTTGACCTGCTCGGCCGTGAGATGCCCGTCATTAGCTCTATCAAAGCCAAAAAGCAAATCGAGCGCCGCTTTCCAACTATGGCCGGCGTCATCGGCGTCGTGGCCGCCGCCATCCTCACCTTGCTCTTCAACTGGACTCGCTCCCAAACCTACCTCGCCACCCTTGGCCTCTTAATGGGCGGTTTCGTCGGTATGCTCGACGACATCATCAACATCTGGAGCGCCGGGCGGGGGACAGCCGGCCTCGACGCCCGCGCCAAGCTTTTCATGACCATCGCTATCGGCGTCTTTCTTGGCTGGTGGTTCTACTCCAAAATGGGCTGGAGCACCCTCTTTATTCCGTTCGTCGGCGACGTCAACATCTATTGGGGCATTATCCCACTCTTTGCCTTTGCCGTCACTTCCATCGCTAATTCCGTCAACATCACCGACGGCCGCGATGGCCTCTCCGGTGGTCTCCTCGCCATTGCCTTCGCTTCGTTCGGTATCATTGCCCTGATTGGCCAGCGCTACGGTGTCGCTGTTTTTTGCGGTACGATGGTCGGCGTCCTTCTGTCATACCTTTGGTTCAATATCACCCCAGCTCGCTTCATGATGGGTGATGTCGGCAGTTTCGCCTACGGTACAGCCCTCGCTGTCGTCGCAATGATGACTAATGCCTTCCTTCTTGTGCCACTTTTCGGCTTTATTTTTGTCATCGAGTCCGGCTCCGTCGTCCTCCAAACTCTCAGCAAGGTACTACGCAAAAAGAAGCTCTTCCTCGCCGCCCCTCTCCATTGGCACCTCGAAGCTTCTGGCTGGCCTGAGGCTAAGATTGTCATGCGCTTTTGGGTTCTCGCCTGCGTAGCAGCCTTATTCGGGATTTTGCTCTATGTCGCCGGCCGTTAAAAAAACCGACGCCGCTCAGCGCGCCCATCGCCCGGATTACCGACTCTTAATTTTTATGCTCCTTCTCATGTCTCTCAGCATAGTCATGTCCGTCGTCGTCGGCGTCCGTCGTGCCGCCTACATGCATAATGTCGGCTACCTCGGCTACGAGAACAACTACATTTTTCTTAGAGACCAACTTATCGCGGTCGCCATGGGGCTCACCGGCTTCTTCCTTGCCGCCAAAATCTCCGTCAATAAAGTTTGGCTCAAAGCCGCCGGCTGGCTCCTGCTTGCCGCTCTCTTCATCAATCTAGCGCTTGCGGCCGCCATCTGGAGTGGAAGCGGCCTCGCCCACTGCAGTCGCGGCGCCTGCCGCTGGCTTAATGTCGGCCTTACGACCGTCCAGCCCGCCGAGTTCTTAAAGCTTGCTCTTGTCCTATTTTTTGCCATGTTTTTCGCCCGCCGCCGCGAAGAGGGGAGCGTCACCGACCTCAAAACCGCCCTTTGGGTGATGGCCGTCGCCGGCCTCTCCCTTTTCTTTGTTGTTGTTGTCCAAAGTGATTTGGGCTCCGGCCTCTCCATCGCTGCCATCACCTTTGTCATGTGGATTTTAGCCGGGCTCAAGCTCCGCTGGGTTGCTATCGCCGGCGCCCTTGCCATCGCCGGCGCCGCCCTTATGATTCTCGTCGCCCCCTATCGCATGCGCCGCGTCACTACTTACTTCGAGACCGTCGGCGCCCCCACGTCTGTCCTCACTAACTATTCCGACGATGCCTATCAGCTCCGCCAAGCCATGGTTGCCATCGGCTCCGGCGGCCTCCTCGGTGTTGGTGCTGGCAACGCCGTCCAAGCCACCAGCTACCTACCCGAACCTCTTTCCGATGCCGTTTTTGCTAGCATCGGCGAGGTTTTTGGCCTTCTCGGTTGCCTCCTCGTCCTCATACTCTTCGGCCTCATCGGCTGGCGTCTCCTTGCTATCGCCAACCTTCTCGACAATGACGCCGAACGTCTCATTGTCGCCGGCGCCTTTGCGTGGCTCATTGGCCAAGCCTTGATTAATATCATGGCCCTCACCGCCCTCATCCCGCTCACCGGTATCACCTTGCCGTTCCTCAGCTCCGGCGGCACCAGCATGCTCACCTCCGCCGTCATGCTCGGCCTCACTTTCCAGCTTTCCAAATACACCCGGAGGGCCAAATGAAAAAGATTCTCCTCGTCGGCGGCGGCTCTGGTGGCCATTTAACCCCTCTCTTCGCTATCCGCGACGCTATTTTGGCCGAAGCTCCTCAAACTAAAACCGAAATCTGGACCGATCGCAAAATGGCCCCCGCCGCCCGAGCTCGTCTCGCTAATGCCGGTCCTGTCCCGGTCCGCACTATCATCAGCGGCAAATACCGCCGCTACGTCGGCCGTAAAACTCCTCTCCGCGAACGATTCCAGAATTTCCTCGACATCTTTCGCATTGCCTTTGGCACACTACAGAGCTTCTTCCGCCTATTATTCTCTCGCCCCGACATCATTTTCTTAAAAGGCGGCTTCACCAGCGTTCCTGTCGGCTTTGCCGCTCGCTTCCTTCGCATCCCTTATATCATCCACGAATCCGACTCCGACCTCGGCCTCGCCAACCGCCTTCTCGCCGGGCACGCCCGAATCGTCGCCCTCGGCCTCCCGCCAAGCGACAGTCTCCCTCCAAGCCTCAAAGCCAAGGCTATCTACACCGGCATCCCCATTGACGCCGTCTGGTTCCAAGCTCCTCGTATACATAAAACCGGCACCCCTAATCCCGCTAAACCCGGTCGCCCAAGTGTTGTTGTCTTAGGCGGCGGCCTCGGCGCCCACAGCCTTAATCTCGAGGCAGTCAAAATGGCCAAATACTTCCAAGATAAAGTCGCCATCACCGCCATCATCGGCGACAAAGAAAGCCTCAAGCTCGAACAAGAGCTCCAGCAGTTCGGCGTTGCTACCCATCGCTTCGTTTCTTCCGCTGCCGAACTAGCCCAAATCGTCAGAAGCGCCGACCTCGTCGTCGCCCGCGCCGGCGCCACCACTATTGCGGAGCTCGCCGCTGCCAGCCGCGCCGTCGTTTTGATTGCCAAAGCCACTCTCCCCGGCGGTCATCAGGAGAAAAACGCCGCCCTCCTCGCCAGAGCTAACGCCGTCATAGATTACGACGGCAGCACCCTTGCCGACGACCAGCTTCCGCTCACCGTCGCCAACCTCCTCGCCGACCCAGCCCAGCGACAGAGTCTCGGCGCCAAACTTCACCAGCTCGGCCGCTATGATGCTGCAAACACCCTTGCCAAGCTTCTTCTCGACCCAACAACAGGGAAGCTTCCATGAAAACTTACACCCATCGCACCGCCAAAGCCGCATCCAGTCCTAAGTCTAACCCTCCTGCTGCCACCAAGCCCTCCAGTTCCACTCCTAAGGTCATGTTTGCCCTTATTCTCATCTGGGGCCTCCTCATGTTCGGATTGGTTTCTCTCCAATCTCACCGGAGTTCCGCCTCTGGCCACACCTCTCCCCCCAACCATCTCCACTCCACCTCTATTACAACAGAGGTCGATTCACTCCTCGTTGGTCGCTTCACCGACCAGAATGGCCTCAGCAGGGCAGAGAACAGCGCCATTATCATCTTAGCCGCCGAAGTCGTCAAAATCGTCGAAGACCGCGGCTTCCGGGTAGAGGAGGTCATCATACCACAAGGCTATCTCCGCGAATTCAATCTCGTCATGAGCAGGGAAGCCACCACAGGCGACGACCCCGACCTCGAACCCACCTTACAGACCATCCAGATTCGTTGCTCAACCACCCGCCTCGCCACAGCCACCGCTTCCGACGCCATCCACGTCTTCGACCTCTGGCTTGACGACGAAATCCTCGCCTCCCACTACCTCGACATCCGCACCCCCCGCCGCCTATTCTACTATTGACCGGGGCGCGAATGTTCGGTCTATACTACTCCCCGAGGCGTTCGGTTTTTGTTCGGTTTCTCAGCAGCTGTTTTTCACCAAGATTATCCCAATACCACAGTTTCCCTCTCTCTCACTCACAAAAACTTAGAGTAGAGCAGGGAAAAATAAAATCAAAAATCAAGCCGAAAACAACAGGCCCAAAACCAGCAAAATCAGCCCCAAGCCCATATCCCAACCTACAACCCCATGCTCAATGTCGCAAAAGGTACATTGTGCGACATTAAGAAAATAACCCTAACACGACTCCACATACGTCTTCTCTCCCTAATCCTGCTTGTGCCCTACTTATGTCTCCCCTCAAACTACAAAAGCCTATCCGAGCACAGTAAGTTTTCACCGAGCGAATTAGTCTATTAAAAATCATGAGAACCCCGAAGGAAGAGGCTCGTGATTTTTAATAGATTTAGAGCGTAGGACTGAAAACTTTTGTGCGAGGATGGGCTTTTTGGGTTGGCTATCGGCGCTATTTCTTCTTATGTTCGATTACCAGCTCACCAAGATCCTTCAACGACGCCGTTTTTTCGCCCTTAACCGCATTCGGGCTCATTTTCATTTTGCGAAATTCCGATTCTGGCGTCCGCACAAACGGCTTTTTTTCGCGCCCATTTTCGCCATTTTCACGGCTCGCGCCCGGCGCTTCCTTTGGCTTAAACGCCATTTTCGTTTTAGGGCTCTTAATCCACGTCTTCTGTTCCTCCAAGGCCTGTTCGGTTTTTGTTCGGTTCTCCTCTCTTAGCTCGTCCATATACTTCTCCGCCCCGCCCACGTATGACGCAATCTCCTGCTCCACCTCCTTGCGCGTCCGAGCATATTTCTCACGCGAATGCGCCAAAATCTTATCAAAAGTCCCCTGCTCTGGCGCTGCTGGTATATTCAGTGTCGTCGCCGAAAACGCCCGCGCCTTCTCCCCATTAATAATCATATTTATCACAAAATTCCGGTTGTTCATCGCCAGCAAATCCTGCGCCGTAAACTCCGGCTCAAATTGCCGCGCCAAAAACTCCGCATCTTCCGCCGACACTCGAAAACTAATCATCGACCCCACGTTGCCAAACACCGCATCACGCACCGAATCGCTCATCTGCGCGATATATTGGTTCGCCACCGTCAAATTCAAGCCGTATTTTCGCGCTTCCGACAAAATCACCGCAAAGCTATCCGTCGCAAAGTTCTGAAACTCATCCACATAGAGGAAAAACGCCCGCCGATCTTCCAGCTTATCAATATCCGCCCGGCTCATTGCCGCCAGCTGGATTTTCGTCACCAAAAACGCCCCCAAAATCGACGCATTATCCTCGCCAATCATCCCCTTACTCAGGTTCACCACCAAAATTTTCCCCTCATCCATAATCTGCCGCATATCAAAACTACTCTTCGGCTGGCCAATAATATTGCGAATTATCGGGTTTGCCGTAAATGCCCCCACCTTGTTCAAAATCGGCGCCACGCTCTCGTTCACCTGTTTTTCGCTCCATTGCCCAAACTCTTGCTTCCAAAATTGCAGCACCGTCACATCCTTACAATATTCCAAAGTCTCGCGCCGAAAGCTCGCCGACGTCAACATCCGCGACACATCCAAAAGCGTCGTCGACGGCCGATCGAGCAGCGCTAGCAACGTATAACGCAAAATATGCTCCAACCGCGGCCCCCAACTCTCGCCAAACATCCGCTTCAACACCCCAATCACCTCCGACGAAATATTCGGCTTCCGATTTTCGTCCGTCACCTCCAGCGGGTTAAACGCAATCGGAAACTCCTTGTCCGACGGGTTAAAATAAATCACATCCTTCACTCGATGTTCCGGTATAAAGTGCAGATTACTTATCGCAAAATCCCCATGCGGGTCGATAATCGCATACCCCTGATCATAAAAAATGTCCGACAGCGCAAATAACTCCAGTAAACCGCTCTTCCCCGCCCCTGTTTGCCCTATAATATATATATGTCGCGACCGATCACGTCGCCAAATTCCAAATTGATGATTAATCCCTCGAAAGTTGGTCAACCCAAAGGCCGAAATCTCCTTATCCACCTCTGGGTTGCCGGTCAAAAGCGGCAACTTCGCCGGCGGCTCTGCCACCCGCGTCGTCGCCCAAACAATATTCGGCGTCTCCACACTGGTGTTTGGTAAGTGATAGACACTCGCTAGCTCCTTGATATTTAGCACAAAACCATCCCCGTTAAACTCCCGCAGCCGATAACCTGTCAAATTACCGCTAAAATCCAGCCCTGTCGAGCGAAAACCGTTCAACACCGGAGTATTAAACTGCTTGAAGCTTCCTGTCAGCGCCTGCAAGTTCAGCCGCGCGTTCTCCCTCTCCTCGCCCAAATATACCAGACGAATTTTTAGCGCATAGCCCAGCCGCCCCATTTTTTCTTCCGCCGCGCTAATCCGCGTCTTGTCTCGGTCCGATAGCTCGCTCGCCACAACCTTCGGCGCCGTTAGCGACCCCGTCTCCGGCGGCGTCCAAAGCGCCGAAATCAACCCCGCCAGCCACTTGAAATCCAACAAATCACCAAAAATAAACTTTTTCGGATTCTTGACGCTCTCAATCCAATCCTTCGATTTTTTGTGCCAGTCGTCGTTAATCGGCCGCACCAGAATCTGCACCCACAGCTCCTCATTCGTGTTCTCCAACTTCGCCAGCGTCCCCGTAATCCCCGCCAGCGGGTCCACATCAAACGTATCAAACGTCTTGATTGGCAACGCCTCGTTCTCGGTCAAAACCAAATCCGTCGTCGCAATCACCGTATGATCGCGCTGGTGCGACAAATAATCCTCGTCCACCGCCTTAATTTGCACCGTCGGATATTGCGAATAAATCTGCCCCTCAACAAAACTCCGAAGCGGCCGCGGGCACCAAACAAAAAACTGAATCATCCCCTTGTGGCTAACAATCTCAAAGCTCAAATGCTCCTGCACTCCACCACTGTTCTTCAACTCACTCTCATCCCGCAAAATTCCATGCAGCGCCGCAAATAGCTGCTCCGCCGCCAGCTCCTTTTTATCATTATTTTTCGGGATTTCCAAAAGCAAAAGTACATTATCCGTGCTCCCCGACTTAATTTTATCCCCTTTCTTGAAATTCCGCCGCGCCAGCAAAAACAGCACCACCGCCACCCCTATCAGCAACCACAGCCACCAACTCATCCGGCAATCTCCTCCATACTCTCCCTAATTATATCACACTTTTATTTCTTCGCCAAGCCGTAGGTGTTTTTGTCTAACTTCACAAAATCTTCTCGGTTTTGTAGCGCCAACGTCACCGTCGTCGTCTTCACCTGTCGCACCCGTAGCACCTCTTCCAGAATCTCATCCCGATTCATTTTGCCGCCATTCTTCGCCAGCACCTGCTTAATTACATCCGCCACTGTTCCCTTACTGAAACCCCAGTCCGCCAGCGCATAAATCCCCCGCCCCACCAGCACAAACCGCCCATCTCGAATCAACTCATTATGAATCGCCTGTGGCGTCGCCGGCTTCTTACCAAAGTTATCGCTGTTAATCTGCTCCGCAATCGTGCTAAAATGCGTCGGCTCCTTCAACTTCGACAGCACCGCAAAGATCTTATCCCGGATATTTCGCGGGTTCACCTCTGGCCACTTCGCCAGCCCCCACACCCCATTAAACTCCGCCACCTGTCGCGCACTTAGCAGCACCGCCTCCAAATGGTCCGGATGCTGGTAGTCCAACTTCTTATCCAGCTCCGCCAACGTCAGCGGCTTGCCATGCTTGTTAATCGCACTCACTGCCGCATCAATCCGCGCCATCCACTCCCGCGCCGTGCCAAATTCGCCAATCCCCACACTTGCAAAATACTTCTCGTTATTGTCTATCAGCGTCAACTTCCCTGACACCCGCGCCAACAGCACCACCGCCGACACATCCTTCCGGCTATATTTCTCGCCGAACATTTTCAGGGCCAACGTCTCCACCTGCATAATCCGCACCTGCGTCAACTCCCGCAAAATCACTTTTTCTGCGGCTGCCAAAGCTTCGGCCTTCCCACTCTCGGCATATAACTTTAGCCGCACAAAAACTGATTTTTCTATCTGACGCACCCGCTCACGCGTCACCCCCAATTCCTTACCTACCTCATCCAAAGTCGCCCGGTCGAGCTTCAGGCCGCCCCGCTTTCTCGCCACATCCCGCTCCCTCTGTTGATCCGTTCCCTTCAGGACACCATCCACCGCACGCGCCACGATTTCACGATTCTCGACCTCCTCGCTCTCTGTTCGCATCTGCCTCTCTCCCTTCATTAACGTATTACTAGTATAGCCACACGCCAAAAATTTGTCAAGAGTCTTTTTACAAATCCGCTCATTTTTCAAGTATTGCTTATGCCTATATTTTCCTGTATTCTAGATACATATGGAGGTCTATAACCACAACCGAAAAAGCCGCTTTTTCGCTTTTTCCTCACTTATTTGCGTCTTTCTCGCCCTCCTCGCCTCCGCCGCCTTCTTCCTCTTCCAAGACTTCCAAACCTCCCGCGCCGACTCCCAAATCCCCCTTTACCGCGCCGACCACGAACCCACCCGCCTCGAAATCCCCGCCCTCAACCTCTCCGCCCCCATCACCCCTGTCGGCCTCGACTCCGCCACCCGCCAAATCGCCGTCCCCGACCACGACGTCGGCTGGTTTGAGCCCAACGCCGCCCCCCAAGACCCCGGGGTCGTCTTCCTTGTCGGCCACAACGACGGCATTTTTCAAGGCCTCGAAGCCCTCCAAATCGGCGACCACTTGACAATTCACCTCGCTTCTGATACAATAGGGGGGGTAGCCTATCAGGTTTATTCTATCTCCACAGAGGTCCGCGAGTCCATCAGTATGCGCCAAGTCCTCGCCCCCGAAGATTACACTCACGAACTCGTCGTCATGACTTGTGCCGGCGATTTCAACCACGCCATCGACACCTACACCCATCGTCTCATCATCCGCGCTCGCCGCACTTGACATCCCAAAAATCTTTGCTATACTATTGACAGTCTGCGTGCAGACTATTTTTATAGGAGCGAAATGAAGAATTCAGCAAAACGCCAAAAGCGTACGCCCAAACAGGCCAAAAAGGCCACCCAAAAATCCGGGGGCAGCCCCAAAATCTTCCGACCATTCATCCGGTTTGGCAGCTACATTGCCGCCAGCTTCCGCGAACTGCGCCTCATGCGCTTCCCCAACCGCAAAGCCGCATGGAAAATGACCTTCGCCGTCATCATCTACGCCCTCATTTTCTTCATCTTCATCTCGTTGCTCGACGCCTTTTGGAGCGCAGTTTTTCAAAGGATATTAGGATGATTATTATAAGTAAAGGAGAAAAATAACCATGGCCAACCGATTTAATTACGATAACGCTCGCAACTGGTACGCCGTTTCGACCTACTCCGGTCACGAGGACAAAGTCAAAGACGGCATCCTCGCCCTAGTCGAGGACGACCACTACAAAGACCTAATTTTTGACGCCATCGTCCCCAAAGAAAAGCAAATCGAAATCAAAAACGGCAAACGTCGCGTCGCCGACCGCAAAATCTTTAACGGCTACGTTCTGGTCGAAATGAAACTCTCCGACGAAAGCTGGTACGCCGTCCGCAATGTCCCCGGCGCCACCGGTTTCATCGGCACCGGCACCCACCCCTCCCCTGTCAGCCCACGCGAAATCGACGCCATCCAACGCCGCCTCGGCTCCGACGACCCTAAGTTCTCCGTCAAATACGCCATCGGCGAAATCGTTCGCGTCAAAGACGGCCCCTTCCGCGGCTTCGACGGCTCCGTCTCCGAAATCGACGAAGACAAAGGCAAAATCAAAGTCATGCTCTCGATGTTCGGCCGCGAAACCCAATCCGAGCTTGACGCCCTCCAAGTCGAAAAAATTTCTTGACCCTTGCAATTCCCCTCAAATTTGCTATAATATAACCGTTACGCACAGCTTATTTAATTAAAGGAAACCTATGAAACAAATTATCGGTAATCTTAAACTACGCGTCCCCGGTGGCCGCGCCACCGCTGGTCCACCAGTCGGCTCGACCCTCGGTCAGTGGGGCCTCAATATGATGGACTTCATCAACCCCTTCAACGAAGCTACCAAAGAATTCCAAGGCAAAGACGTCATCGTCCACATCCAAGTCTACGACGACCGCACCTTCACTTGGAACTGCCTCGGCCGCCCCGTCGACGACCTGATTCGCGAAAAAATCAACATCCCCAAAGGCTCCGGCAAGCCTAACCTCGAGAAAGTCGGCAAAATCAGCAAAGCCCAGCTTAAAGAAATCGCCGAGGCCAAGCAGGACCTCCTTAACGCCAACGACATCGAGGCCGCCATCAAAATCGTCGCCGGCTCCGCCCGCTCCATGGGCGTCGAAGTCATCGACTAATTAAACCGACATAGAAAATCCCCATTTCGCTATCGCGAACGGGGATTTCTACCACTTAATTTTTGTGTACAACCTAAGGTCGCAGCTGCTCATAGATGGTTCCCGCATGCCGCGCCCTGTTCTCAGTGTGGCCGCCTTTCTCGAAATCTCGATTGAAGATTCTCGCCGCTTCCGCCGCGCTTTCCGCCTCCATCAAGAGATCCCAAACATGGCCATACTTCACTGTTAGCCGCTCGTCCCACTTGCCAGTTATTATATCATAGACAAACTGGCACTGTGTTTCCAGCGAATTGCGGTCGACATACTGGTTCTCATACAACCTGAACAGTTCCGCCGGCTGGCCATTGTAGGTTCGGCCCAGCTGCCACATACCAAAATGGCTGTTGTCTGTCGCATACGGGTTGGAATTCACATAAAATGAGTATTCCTTGAACCAATTTCCAGCTAACCCGCAAATTCCCTCCAATGTCAGCCCTTTCGCGTCCCAAAACTCGAAAAACTCGCTCACATTCTGGTACCTTTGCTGGTTATTGTTCGTCGCCGAGAACACGCCGCCGCCAATCGTAAAGCTTTCCGGCAGCACGTACTTAATTGTCGCCTCTGGCAACTCATCAAGCACTTGCGTCTCTTCAGCGACCGCGTACTGCGGGAAGTGCTGCAGATAGTACTCTAACGCAAACTCTTCATCAGTTGCCAGCAAGAATTCTATCCGCGCCTGTTCTTCCTCTTGTTGCTGCTTGTAGGCCGCCATCGCCTGCCAAAATGCCTTCTCTTCCAGCCATTCGGCCGAAAACTCGACTACATACTCGCCGTTTTCATCTTGGTAAATCGATTCCACGCCACTTAGCTCGCCACTTGCGCTCAGTTCCCACAACAGATTGTCAAATCTCCGCTGCTCTTCCGTTTCGGCCCAAATCGTCGCCATCAAAGCTTGCCGCGACTCTTGTTCGCTAGCGTAGAGATCTCTTAGCATCTTGGGAAACATCGCGCTGTTGGCTAACAGCACCACAATCATCAGACTGCAAACGGCAAACCGCTTCCAGCCCCATCGCCAGACCGCCATCATCAGACAGCCGACCAACATACCAACCGTCGCCATCAGGACGAACTCGATTAGTCGCACCAGCAGTATCCCAGCGATTATTATCGCTTGGATTGCCGGGTTAAGCGGCTTTTGTCCCATCTGATGTCGTTTGCTGACGGCTTGATTTCGGGATTTGATTAGCTCTGTTGTGCACGGAGCAAATTCCAAAATCTTGCCTATTCTTGCCCCAATCGTTCGGGGCCGAGTTGCTTTTGACTTGGTCATTTTCAGTTCCTCCTTTTTAAGGTCGGGTGTACACTCATAAGTTAAAGTTCACCCTTGTGGATTTCAACATCTATCGGGGTATCTCTCACCATTATATCACACTTACGCTTAAAAGTCAATACTTTAGCCCCAAACCGCCCAAAGTTCCCGGTTTTAAGCCCCCAGTTAACTGGGGGCTTTGGGCATTATTTCGTCTGCCCCGGCTCCATTTCCACCGGCAGCGTCTCCGCTGGCTCCGGCTCGGGCCTTAAACTCACTTCTTTTGGCGGATAGTTTCGTAGCCAATCCGAAAAGCTCAGATAGTCAATCGAGATCCAGACCACCCCGTCCGGGTCGTCCAGCGCCTCGGCATCCAGATAGCGCGCCACGCTCATCACCGGCACACCAATCCAGTTCCCAGACGACAAACTGCCGTCCGCGTTCGGCTCGGTTTTGCTGTAGAAATAATCCGGCCCTATCTGTAGTTCCTTCGGTACCATCCCGAAACTAATCCCGCACGACACCGTCGGCGCCGGCCGTACATTGACCTCGGCCCGTACAGTTATCTGCATCCGGCCGCCTGTCTCGTACCGCCAAACCACCTCTGGCGTCATCGCATCCGCTGCCACCAGCGCCGCACTTGCTCGCGCCACCACCAGCCCTTCGGCCGCCGCCGCCTGATAACCAGCTATCTCCGCCCGCAGGCTTGCGATTAGCTCATCCTGCCTCGACTCCGCCGCTTTGACTTCCGCCAATAATCGTTCGCTCTCCTGTCTCGCCTGCCAGAGGCTCGTATTCGCTCTGTCGAGCTTCCCTTTACCAACGATTCCTAGCGTTCCACCAATGGCTAATATCAGGCACAAGGTGGCGAGCAAAGCAGCGATGGACAGTGCAGACAACCCCGGTTCCCTGCGGCACCATTGCGTTAGTTTCCACATCAATCGCCTCATCTGTTTTCCCTCCTAAAGTGCGCGCCACCTTCGGCGCATCTCAAAATTATTTTTCGCGCCATAAGGCACCCTCCCCATTATATCACACTTCCCCCCAAAAGTCAAGAAAGCAGGTCCAGCTATTGCATTCCTCGCCAGATATGATAAAATAAGTATGTTATTAGCCTAGTCGGCGGAAAGCGCCGGCCACAAACCAAGCTTTAAGAAAGGAAGCAATGCGCGAATACGAAGTATCAATCTTGTTCCATCCTGATTTGGAACTCAACCTCAGCCCGGCAATCGAACGGGTCGAGAAAGCCATCGCCGATTTGGGCGGTGCAATCGCCAACACTACCGAAGAGGGCCGCAAAAAATTGGCCTACAAAATCGCCGGTCTCGACAGCGCGATTTTTTATTACTACGACGTCAAACTCGAGCCTAGCAACGTCGCCAAACTTGACCGCGCCCTTGTGCTCATGAACGAAGTCATCCGCCACCTCGTGGTCGCGGCTGACCCCAAAGTTATTGAGGCCCGCAAAGCCCGCGAAAGCGAAAAAAAGGAAGCAAAAGATTTAAAGGAGGAAGAATAATATGGCAGGTTTTTCAAATATCGTAATTTCGGGTAATTTGACCCGCAAACCCGAGCTCAAAAAGACCCCTTCGGGGCTTGATGTCGCCGAGATTAACGTCGCCGTCAGCACCTACAAGAAGGGCGCTCCCGACAACCAGCAAACCACTTTTTACCGCGCTTCAGTTTTTGGTGCTCGCGCTGAAAACGCCGCCAAATACCTCGACAAAGGTTCCGGCGTCATTGTCGCCGGCCAGAATCTCGACATCCGCACCTACACCAAGTCCGACGGCACCACTGGCATTTCCCCTGAGTTCATCGCCGACAACTGGACTTTCGCCGGGCGCAAGGGCGACTCTGGCGGCTTCACCCCATCCGACGACGCTGCCGCCGGCAAAGCCAAAGATGTCGCCCCAGTCGACATCGAAGACACTATCAACTTGGACGACGTCCCATTTTAAGGAGTAAATATGAGAAAATTTAAAGTAGATAAACAAGCCTATTTCGATTACAGGAACCCCAAGCAGCTAATCCGCCACATCGACTCTTTTGGCCGCATCGAGCCTGCCAGCAAAACCGGGCTTTCCAGCAAACAACAGCGTCAACTAGCGGTGGCCATTAAGCGAGCCCGCCACCTCGGTCTGATCGCCTTTGTTGCGGAGGGTTAAGATATGTACTCACCCACCGACCTCAAGAAAAATACCGTCATCGAACTTGACGGCGCCCCCTTCAAAGTTGTCGAATATTCCCAGAAAGTCGTCGGCCGCGGCGGTTCCATCGTCAACGTCAAGCTCAAAAACCTCCTGACCGGCGCCCTTATCCCCAAAACCTTCAAAGGCCAAGACAAAATCACCCCTGCCGAAGTCAACAATCGCCGCGTCCAGTTCCTCTACGACGACGCCAGCGATTTCTTCTTCATGGACCCCGAAACTTACGAACAATACCAACTCCCCCTCGAAATCGTCGGCGACGCCAAAAGCTTCCTTAAGGAAAACTCCGAACTCGATCTCCAATTCTTCAACGGCGCCATTGTCGGTCTCGTCCTGCCTAAAAACCTCTGGCTCACCGTCGCCCACACCGAAAACGTTGTCAAAGGCGACACCACCTCTAGCGTCATGAAGGACGCCGAGCTCGAAACCGGCCTCGTTATCAAAGTCCCCGCCTTCATCAAAGTCGGCGACGTGGTCTCCATCGATACAGAAAATCTAACTTACAGGGAACGTCAAAAGTAGGTGGGAGTTCCAAGATATGAGCGAATCAAAACCAAGCGCTAAGGAAACTCGACGGCAGTCGTATAAATCTCAGGTGGGCAGGCTCGTCGAGAGCCTCCGCCTCCGCCACGGCTGGACCCAAAGCGAGCTCGCCAAGAAACTCGGCACCTCCCAGTCCGCCATCGCCCGCATCGAAAACGGCGACCGCAATATTACTCTCGACACCATCAACCACCTCGGCCGCGTCCTTCACCAGCCCATCCTTACCATCAACGACAGCGAGATTGCTAGCTTCCTCGTCAACGGCGGCAACGAACTCAAAGGCAGCATCGGCGTCCTCGCCAGCAAAAACGCCTCGCTCGGCGTCCTCTGCGCCGCCCTCGCCAACCGCGGCACCACCACCATCAAAGGCATCAGCCGCGTCGAAGAGTGCAACCGCATCATCGAGGTCATCGAGAGCATCGGCTTTGAAATCGAGTGGAAAAACCACCGCAAAGACCTCAAACTCACCCCGCCGCGCGAATTCAACCTCGACCTCATGGACATTGACACCGCCCGCCGCACCCGCTCCGCCCTGATGATGATGAGCACCTTCCTCCACCGCTTCAAAAGCTTCAAACTCCCCTTCGCCGGCGGCTGTTCGCTTGGCGAACGCACCGTCGAACCGCACTTGCAGGCCCTCTCCCACTTCGGTCTCGACGTTGACACCCGCTGCGAGAACGGCTTTTACACCGCCACCGTCGCCGACTGGCAACCCCAAGACCAAGTCATTATTTTAACCGAACGCGGCGACACTACCACCGAAAACGCCATCATCGCCGCCGCCCAAGTCCCCGCCAAAACCATCATCAAAAACGCCAGCCCCAACTACATGGTCCAAGACGTCTGCTTCTTCCTCGAGAAACTCGGCGTCAAATTCGAGGGCATCGGCACCACCACCCTCACCATCTACGGCAAAAAGAAGCTCAAAGCCGACATCGAGTACGCCCCTGCCGAGGACCCGATCGAGGCCATGACCTTCATCGCCGCCGGACTCGTCACCAATTCAAGCATCACCATCAAGCGCGTCCCCATCGAGTTCATGGAAATTGAGCTCCAAGTCCTGCGCACCATGGGCGCCGAGTTCGACCTCTCGCCCGAATACCTTAGCACCAACGGCCGCTCCCGCCTCGTCGACCTCTATTTACGCAAATCCCAACTCGTCGCCCCGATCGACAAAATCACCCCCATGCCCTTCCCCGGCCTTAACATCGACAACCTCCCCTTCTTCGCCATCATCGCCGCCATCGCTAACGGACGCACCCTCATCCACGACTGGGTCTTCGAAAACCGCGCCATCTATCTCTCCGAGCTCGACCGCGTCGGCGTCAAAGTCCAACTTTTGGACGCCCACCGCGTCTTCATCACCGGCCCAACTCACTTCCGCCCCGCCAGCATGATGACCCCGCCTGCCCTCCGCCCCGCCATGGTCCTCCTCCTCGCCATGCTCGCCGCCCCCGGCCGCTCAATCCTGCGCAACGTCTACATGATTAACCGCGGCTACGCCGACATCGTTCGCCGCCTCAACTCCCTCGGCGCCGACGTCAAAAAAGTCGTCGGCATCTAGCCCCGAGTGTCCGGACACTCGCTAGGACCTCTGTTCCTGAGCGCCCGGCGCTTTTTATTGCGCCAAAGCCCGGCGAATCTTTTCTTCCGTCGACAAGTCCGCCGGCAGCTCCTGCAACCGAGCCGTCGCATCCGCCAACGAATAACCCAGCGCGATCAAAGCCTCCAACGCATCGTCCCGGATCGCCCCCCGACCCACCACAAATCCAGCGCTCGCCAAGTTGCTCTCCCCCACCTTGTCATGCAGCTCCAAGACCACCCGTTCCGCCGTTTTCCGCCCCACGCCCGCCGCCTGCGCAATCATCAAAGCGTCATTCTGCCCAATCGCATGCCGCACATTCTCAAAATCTCCCACCGACAAAATCGCCATCGCCGCCTTCGGCCCCACTCCTTGCACCGTCAGCAAAAGCTCAAACAACCGCTTGCCGACCAAGGTCGAAAAGCCAAACAACTCCTGACTCGTCTCCCGCACATGATGATAAGTATAAAGCGTCGCCGCCTCGCCCAGCACCAGCGCTTCGTGGTCGACGCTCGCCACAAACACCTCATAACCGACTCCCGCAACATCAATTATTGCCGATTTGTCGGTTTTTTCGACGATTTTCCCGGCTAGCCGCGCTATCATTCCGCTCTCCCCTCAAACCAAAACCAAGTCGTCCGCACCACCTCATAGCCATACACCAGCGGTATTCTATACCATGGCTCCGGCGCCGCTAGGCGCTTTGCCGCCATCCCCAGCCGCTCGGCATTTTGCGCCGCCCGAAACATATGCGACCGGCTCGTGATAATCACCGCCCGCTCCAACCCCTGTTCCCGCATTATCTCGCGTGAAAATCGCAAATTCTCCGCCGTCGAACTCGACCGGTCCTCCAGCAAAATGATTTCTTCCCTGACATTATGCCTTATAAGGTATTTTTTCATCACCGCCGCCTCGCTCTCGCACAAATTCCGCTCATTCCCCCCGGCCACGATAATCTTCGCCTCGGGATTTCGCTCATGATACTCTACCGCCTTGTCCAAACGCGCACCTAGCACGTCATTTGGCTCGCCCTGGTCATCCTGACCGCAAACAATCCCATTCCCTAGCACAATCGCCACATCTTCGTCATATTTGACCGTATCCCGGCCCCCATAAATCCCCAAAAACACCGCAAACCCGACCCCCAGCACTACCAGCGCCCAAACCACTCGCATCAAAACCTTCCACAAAATCCTCATAATCTAATTATATCAGACTTAGCCTAACTCTGCTTGTCCAAACTCATAAATCTCAAATGCTCCGGATCAAAGTACAGCTCCAGCGACCCCACCGGCCCGTTTCGATGCTTCGCAATCACCAAATCCGTGATATGCTGCCGCTCCGTCTCCTTATTATAATAGTCCTCGCGGTGCAAAAACATCACAATATCTGCGTCCTGCTCGATCGACCCCGACTCACGCAAATCCGCCAACATCGGAATCTTATTATCCCGGCTCTCCACCGCCCGGTTTAATTGCGACAACGCCACCACCGGCACATTTAACTCCCTCGCCATCTTTTTCAGCTCACGGCTAATCTCGCTCACCTCCTGCACCCGCCCATTCATCTTCCCTAGCTGCGACCCCTCCATCAGCTGCAAATAGTCAATCACCACCATCCCCACATTATTATCATGCACCGCCTTCCGCGCCTTAATCCGCATCTGCGTCGGGTTCAGCCCCGTCGAGTCGATAATCCCAATATTCGCCTCCGCCATCTCACCCATCGCCTCGCTCACCCTTAGAAAATCATCTTCCGAAAGCCGTCCCGTTCGAAGCGCGAACCCATCCACCCCTGCCGCGTCGGCAATCATCCTCATCACAATTTGCTCTTTCGCCATCTCGAGCGAGAAAATCAACACCCCTCGCTTATTAATCGTGCTCACATTATAAGCCAAATTCGTCGCAAAAGTCGTCTTACCCATCGCCGGTCGCGCCGCCAAAATAATCAAATCCGACCCATGCAACCCCGCCGTCTTGTTGTCCAAATCGCGAAACCCCGTCTTCAGCCCCGTCATCGAGTCTTTTTGCTTGTACATTTTCTCAATCTGGCCAAACGACTGATCTAAGAGCTCCGGCAACCACGAAATATCATCCGCCTTCCCTGTCCGATCGGCAATCGAGTAGAGCTGGCTCTCCGCCCGGTCCAGTAAATCGTCAATCTCGCCCGCGTCCTCAAACGCCATTTTCAAAATTTCCGTCGCCTTCTCAATCATCCGTCGCCGCGCCGCCGTATCCGCCACAATTTTCGCATAAGCGTCCGCATGGCTCGCCGTCGGCACATATTGCGTCAAAGTCGATAGATAGCTCGCCCCGCCCACCTCCGTCAGCTTTTTGCCCCGCGTCAAAGCGCTCTTCAACGTCAAAAGGTCGATTTTCTGGTGCCCATTATAGAGGTCAACCATCGCCTGAAAAATCATCTGGTGCGCCGGACTATAAAAATCGCTCGGCCCCACTTCCTCCAGCGCCAGCGCAATATTATCTTCCAAGAGCAAAATCGCCCCCAGCAAACTCTTTTCCGCCTCTAGGTCCTGCGGCGGCACTCGCCCGCTCTCCTTCGCGCTATCAGATTCCATCTGGCACCTCCACTTCCTTTAACTCTCCCGCATCTACCCCAATTATAGCAGAAACTTTGCTCAAAGTCTCGCTTGGCGGCGCTTTTTCCGCTAGTACCACCAATTTCCTCGGCGCAACCAACCGCGAAATCTTCGCGAAATTCTCCGCCTTCTCCAATTTCCCCGCCCAGAGCGGCTTCTCCGCATAAATCTTTACCTCACCCTCGCCGATTTCCACCTGCCGCTTCGCCAACACCGCCCACAACCCAATATCCGACCGCTTAATCTCCTCTTTCACCCCCTCCCAATCCAACTCTCCCGCTTCCATCGCTTCTTCAGGGGCCGACCCCTCACTAACCGACCCCGAAGGACATTCGGAGGGCGGCAGCCCGAGAACGAGACGCGGTTCACCCGTGGCGACGGGCTTAACCGACGTCGTGCCGGAGGGGTTGGTTATGAGGCGGTTGGCCGGCATAAGCTGCTCCAAAAAAACCAAGCGAACCTGCAACCCCACATCAATCGCCGGATTCCGAAGCGCCGCCAGCAGACCATCGATTAGCGCCAACGTACTCGCCGTTGGCGTTTTCAAAACTTGTCTCGCTAACCCCTCAACCAAAGATTTATAATTACCCCCCCCATTATAGCACACCTTGTCCAAGATGTCAAGTATAGCTCCCTCATCAACCCTGTCAAACGCCGCCAACAAATCGCTTATGCTCTGCCCATTTGGCACCCCAAAGGCCTGCTCCAATTCCGCCCGCTTGATCTCCTTCGCCGACCCCGACCCACAAACCGTCGCCGCCTGCTCTAAAAGCGACAGAGCATCGCGAAAACTGCCGCCGCTATTTTCCGCCAAAAACTCCAGCGCATCGTCCGTGATTGCCAGCCCCTCTTTCTTCGCCACCTCCCGCAAACGCTCCGCCACCACCTTAGCCTCCGCCAAGCCAAACTTCAAATGCTGCACCCGCGACAAAATCGTCAACGGCACCTTCTCCGGATCGGTCGTCGCCAGCACAAAAATCACCGAACTCGGCGGCTCCTCCAGCGTCTTCAGCAGCGCATTAAACGCCGACTTCGACAGCATATGCACCTCATCTATAATATATACTTTATATTTCCCCATCGTCGGCCTTAGCGCCGCCCGCTCAATCAGCTCCCGAATATTATCCACCCCTGTATTCGAGGCCGCATCAATCTCAATAATATCCGGATGCGTCGCCTCCAACTCATACTTAAATCCATTCACCTCATGCGCCAAAATCCGCGCCACCGAAGTCTTCCCCGTCCCCCGCGGCCCCGACAACAGATAAGCATGCCCGATTTTCCCCGCCGCCAAAGCCTTCGTCAGCGCCCCCACCACCGCCTCCTGCCCCGCCACGTCCGCCAACGACAAACTCCGATACCTCCTATAAAGCGCCTTCATATCTCCATTATAACACGCAAACACGGACACACCGAGTGATTTTTTGATTTTACACTCGGAGAGCCGCTTAGCACATTGCCAAACGGCTCAGACTGTCCTCTATGGCAGGGGCGTGCAGAATCGAACTGCAATCAAAGGTTTTGGAGACCTCTATCGTAACCATTGGACCACGCCCCTCCCTGTCCATTATATAAGATTTGCCTGTTAAAATCCAGTGTGATATAATCTAATTAGATAGGAGGATTCATGGCAAAGCCACATTTTTTGATTATCGCAGGACCGATTGGGAGTGGAAAGTCGAGCTTTGCAGAGCAGTTTTCAACCCTTTTTAAAGCGCCGGCCGTCGATGTCGAGGCCATCCGCTATGACTTGAAGCGCAAACCCGACTACTCCGAAGTCGAGAGCCGGCTCGCGCACAAGGTCGCCTTTATTATGTTGCGCACCTTCATGGCTGCTGGCTACCCCTTGTTAGCCGTCGGTGGCGAGACTTTCGCCGAGCGCCAAAAATGGCGCGTCATGGCCGAGCGCGCTGGCTACCAGACGACCATCGTTTGGCTCCAAGTCGACCAGCCGACCCTCAAGCGCCGCTTCACCGAGCGCATCAAGTCCGACGGCCTCACCACTGACATCTTCACCTCCGCTATGAAGGAAGTCGAGCTGCCCGAGCCGCAAGAACGCGCCCTCTTCATCAGCGGTAAGCATATTTTTTCTACCCAAGTTCGCTCCGTCCTCGAAAAACTCGCCACTAAATGACCCGCCCAGCCGCTCTCTCGATGCGCGAGCGCCTAGCGCTCGAGAATCAGGATGCCCTGCGTGCTAAAGCCAAGCGTGTCTTGCCTCCCCGCCTCGTCGACCTCGTCAAAACCACCGGCATCGACTATAACTTAGCCCGCGATGGTATCCGCCTCGGCCATATGCGCACCCGCTGGGGCTCGCGCAGCTCTAGCGGCACCATCTCGCTCAATATCGGCCTCGTCCGCCTGCCCGACCACCTAATTAACTACGTCATCATCCACGAATTATGCCATATAAGGCATATGAACCACTCCCCCGCCTTCTGGTCCGAGGTCGCCAAATACTGCCCCCACTACCGCGCCTACCGCAAAGAAATCAAACAATACCGCCCCTGACACGTCGAAAACCGCTAAACTCTAAGTCCAGCGGTTTCAAACTCTAATGACTATACTCCCTTTAGCTTGAACAGGTCCAGCCAAAGTTTCGCGGCCGGGATTTTCTCCAGCTCGCTAAGATCCAGCTTGCCCTGCGTGTTAGGGTAGAGCTTGGCGAACGAGCCATTCAGCTCCCTAAGTATCGACAAAGCAAAGAACAAATCCTGTTCCTCGCTCGCGCCACTAAAAGCAATCCGAATCTCGCCCGTTTCTTTCCTGATTTCCGTACCTTCGACAATCAAATCCTTGTACATAATCCGAACCCCACCGTAATACGGCGCAATCCCCGCTCCGTCGCGCAGCCACTCGTACATATCCTTGGTCATCTGTTCCGGGTCTTTCAGCTCTCGGATTAATTTCGCCAAGCCAGTGTTGTCAAGCTTCAGCTGCTCCAGCATCCGCATGATGTCGGCGATACTTTCGCCGCCGGTCGCTGCCTTCGCTAAAAATCGCTCCAGTGTGCTCATCTTCGCCTCGGCATAACTGCCGCCGCCTTGCTCACTCTGTACGTCGATCATCCAAAACGGGTCAATCTCACCGTCCGTTTGCATTTTGATGATGCAACGCCAGCCTCTCGGGACAAGATACGAGAAATTACTTTCCAACCACGCCAGATGTCTCAGGAATATGCCAGTTTTCGCTTCTGCGTTTTTCTCTTCGCTTGAGTAGTGCAGAGTCTTCATTGTTTTGCCCTCCTAGTCATTAATGTAAAGTTTCGAGCCCGTTAACGGGCTACCCTCCCCATTATATCACACTTAAGCTAAAAAGTCAAGTTATAGGGCCATTTCGACCGCTGCCCAAGAGGCGTCAGCATTATCCGCCGGTACAATCACCGCCACTCGCTCGCCCACTTTCAACTTGAAGAAGGTCACCGAGGCCAGCAGCACCCGGTAATCCCTGCCATCAACATCAACATAATAAACGCCGTCGCGCATCTTTAACAAGCCTACGGCGTTGCGCCGCGCCGCTGGGTCAATCTGCTTGTAGAGGAAGTTGCCCTCTGGCGTAATCGTCAATTTCAGCACGTCGCCTTCGACCAACTTCGACTTCGAGGCGTAGTTCGACGGCACTGGGTAGTTGCGGTTGTCTGGGCCAATCATCACTTGGCCGTCAAAAATACCCTCTACAACCTTACCCTCTGGGGTCGCCACTGGGTCCGCCGGTGCGACAATCGACCCCTCGTCCGAAAGCACGCTCGAAAGCAACTCTCGCGCCGCCGCAAGATTAGTCTCTGCCTCTTGCAGTAGTGTTTTCAGACGTCGAAGTTGTTTGTCTGGCATACTCCCCTTTATTTTTACCTATATTATATATTATGGGCGGCGGATGTCAAGCCTTAGACCGATATTCGATATCCCGTATCGCGTTGCTCACATACAGAAAGGCATCATACGGCGACTCATAGGCCGAAAAATACGCATGCACGTCGCCGTCATTCCAGTATTTAGTGCACATGTAGTACGAGTGGTCAGAGGTGGTCAGATTGCGGAAATCATCAAGCAGCTTCTCGTCGTTGCACTTCAGAATCGCTGGCAATAATGAATAGAGCTGCTGCAAGCTCTCGCGCTGCATCGCATTACCTATCCAAGCCGTCAAGTCGCGCTCGGTGTCGGCCCAAGTCACCGTCTCTGGCATCGAAATTGTGTCCTTCGGCTCATGCGCCCCGGCCGCTTCCGAAATAGTCTGAAAATCGCCTTTTTTACTCCACATCTCAACAAATTTCTCAAAAAATTCAAAAATGCCAGTGTCCGCCCACTGGTGTTCGCCGAAAGTCTCAAAGTCCATAAATAAGTTCAAAAGCGGCGCGCCGGCTGTAGCCTCTTTCGCCCAATCAAAGTATTTCGTCGCCGAAAGCGGGTGCTCGCTCCACTTCCGATCCGAGAAACGAAAGGCGATATCATCGCTCAGCCGGTAGTTCTTCAGCAATAACCGAAGTGGTTTCGACGCTTTCGCATTATAAACATACCCCGGCCCGCGCCAGCCTAGGATGTTATCCCACCCTTCTGCAATCACTGTCTTAAAGCCCATCGCCGCGACTTTCTCCGCCAGCGCGTCGTTATAAGCTAGCTCTGTGTTGCGAAAAGCCTTCATCTCCACCCCAAACAAGTCCTTAATCTTGGCCTGATGCAGTCTCACCTGCCGCTCGAACTCCTCGCTGTCGTAAAAGAAAGCCAGCGAATGATAATAAGTCTCCGCCACGATCTCCACTCGCCCGCTCTTGACCAACTGCTTTAGCTTTTCAATCACGTCCTTGCCCCAGAGCTCCGCATGCTCAATAAATGTCCCCGTAATCGAGAGCGAAAAAGCGAAATCCGGGTAGCGCTCGAGTAGCTGGCCCAGCAATTTCAACATCGGCCGGTAGGACTTATCCGCTACTTTGCGAAAGACTTGTTCGTTATCCGGCCCGTAATAGTTATGGTCGCGCCCGACCTCAAAGAGCGAATACGGCCGCACCCGCCACGGCTGGTGCATGTGCAAATAGAGCACAATTGTTGGCTTACTCGTCTTTTTCATGCTGCCCTCCTTGCCCCTACTCGGCTGCCGACCGCCCGGCGCGCCGCCTGTACCGTCGCCATCCCCCTAACCGCGCTCTGGTAGGACCCCAAAATCGCCTCCGCCACCTTGCTCCATGGTAATTTCGTGTATTCTCGCCGGATGTTTTCCTTTAAATCCTCCGCTAGCCCCGGCGATTGGGCGATATTCACCATAATGTCGGCTAGCCGATGCTCGTCCCAGAAGTCGTATTTCAAGACATTTAGCAGCACCTCTGCCACGCCCGACTGCCGGGTCAGCACAACCGCGCTGCCATGGTGCGCGGCCTCAAAAGCGGTCAGGCCAAACGGCTCGGAACGGCTGCTCATCACAAAAATATCCGCGCTCGCGTAGACATCGCGGATTTCTTGGCCCCTGATAAAGCCAGTAAAGAGGACTTTTTGCATCACGCCCAGCTCCGCCGATAGCTCCAAAAGTTCGTCCCGCTGGTCGCCGTCTCCCGCAATCACTAGGAGCATCTTTGGGTTGTATTTTAACGCCAACGCAAATGAGCGCAACAGATGCACCAAGCCCTTTTGAATCGTCAACCGCGAGATTGTCGACACTACTTTGAAGCCCTCTTGCTTTTTCTGCTCGATGTAAGCTAGACGGGATGGGTCGTAGTCGTACTGGCCCCAATCATCCGGGTCGAAGCCGTTATGCGCCACATCAATCTTGTCCAGCGGTATCTCGTAGCGCTCCGCAATCAGTTTTTTTGTATATTCCGACACCGCGATAATTTTATCGGCCATAATTAGGCCCTCGCGCTCAATCTCATGAATAATCGGGTTCCCCCTCTCGCCCCCCGAGCGGTCAAACTCCGTCGCGTGGATGTGCGCCACCAGTGGTATGCCAAACTCCAGCTTCGCCGCCATCCCCGCTTCCAAGGTCAACCAGTCATGTGCGTGGACTACGTCGTAGTCGCTCTGCTCCAGATGCTTGACCACAAACTCGGCATATTTCGCCTGCACATCGCGAATCGAAAAACCGCCGTCCGGCGCTTGGAAAGTCGGCGCGTCAAGATCCAAGTGGTCATAAGCACTCCCTCCGAATCGTTCAAGCGGGTCCAAATTCGTCGCCGCTAGGATGTTCATGAAGTCGCAGTCGTGCCCGGCACTATAAGGTAGCACAAAAGCGATCTCACCACCTTTTTGCGCAATCGCCCGCGCCATATGAAAACAAGCGACCCCTAAGCCGCCACTGTTGTGAGGAGGTAGTTCCCAGCCCAACATCAATATCCGTAATTTACCTCGCCTCATATTCTTATATTGTATCAAAGTTTTTAATAAACACAAGGGTTTTCGGCAAAACTCTATCTATATATGTAAAACCGCGCGCTCGATGTCGCGCTACTGTTCGTCAAGACCTGTTCTAGCCGCCGGTTAGTCGTTAGCGGCCTATCCGCGATAATTCGGCTACCGTTGACGTTGTCTTGCTGCCAACTCCCATAAGTCTCGTGCCCGGCAAATGCTCGCGCGTAAAAATCCGTGCCCTGCTCAATCACCAGTACGTCCTTTTCTTCCAGATGTTCCGCCAATATCTGGTAGTCGGTATTTGCTCCATAATGTACGCTCGCGATTGTCCGCGGCGCCACATGGAAGAAGCTGATGCTCCCCGCCGCTGTCATTAGGCAAAATGCCATAAGTGGCATAAGCGCGATTAAAGTCGCATAAACATTGTGCGGGAAGATGCCTCGCCAATTTCGCGCTAAGAAGCCTACCCCGTTGCCCACCAGAATCGCGATTAGCAAAATTACTATCGTAAATAGCGGTGGCCAGAAGAGCGAAGCTGCCGCTGTCAGAAGCATCAATACGAAAGCGATATTGTTCCTCGCGATGTGATAGTCCAAAAATGTCGCATAAGTACCAATGAGCGCTAGGAGCAAGACCGGTAGCGAAAACCACGATAATGGCTGGCCGAGCCCGGCAATTTGCCGCCAAGTTGCGGTGGCGTTTTGCATCATGTCGAGGTTTGGCCCCACTAAGCTCCAAAAGTCGAAGTTCCCCGTGAAGAATAGCAGCGGCAGAACCAATACCGCGGCCAATCCAGCCGCCATCCCTACCGAGCGTTTGCTCACGCCGCGCAAGGCAAAGCGCAAGTGTGGGTGGGCGATTACTAGAACGAACATGGCTATGTTAAAATATATCATATAAGGTATAAATGCCGCGATAATTGTCGTCGCCGCTAGCGCCGCGACCGTGATTGCTTTTGGCTTCTCGTCAATGATTTGCGAGCCTAGCCATAGCATTAGCACTGGGAACAAGACATAAAGAATCCCCGGCGTCCCTTGACTCGTCAAGTCCAAGAAGGCGACGCTCGAGACAATCAAGGTGGCGGTCGTAAAAGCCGTCAGATTGCGATACCACCGGTTCAACAAGAGGGTCAGCAGGATGGCCGTAATCACCCCCAGCACTATCGAGGGCAGCTTGATTGCCAGTGGCGTCATCCCGAGTAGCCGGATTGACAAATCTTGCAAAAGATGGTATGGGAAGTTCGCTAAACTCAACTCCGCGTCAACCGAAATTAGCGCGCTCGCCCGCTCCGCCTCTGATAAACGCATGCCCGTTAGCGACGGCATCGCGATAATTGAGCCCAGCAACAACGCCCCGATTACAATATAAAGCCAGACGTAGCGCAATTGGTAAGTAATCGTGCCCGTGAACCGGGTCTTTAGGATTTTCACCCTGCCTCCTCGTCTGTCTCGAGCCGTTCTAGCAGGTCCGCTGCCACCTTAATTAGTTCTGGTAAGAACTTCGCATAATCTTCATAAATCCGAAAACCCGCCGCATAGGGGTGTCCCCCGCCGCCAAACGCCGCTGCTAGCTCCTCGGCCACCGGCTTACTTGCGCGCAGTTTACCCGTCAGCTTGCCATCCGGATAAGTCTTTAGCGCCACCGCCAGCTCAACCCCCTCAACCATCCTGAGCTCATCCAAAATCAACACATTTGGATTATATTCGTCCGAATATTTCTGGATTTCTTCAAATGGAATCAACACCGTCGCCAGCCTGCCGTCCAAATGGTACTCCACTCGCTCGATCAGGTCGGCCTTGTAGCGCAAAACCCGCTGCGACTTCTTCATTAGCTCGTAGCGGCTCTGCTCTAGCTGGTAGATGTTCGCCCCTCGATCAATCAAGTCAGCCGCCAGACGAAAACTCCCCGCCCCTGTACTCGCCGTGGTTAAGCCCAGCGTGTCGCTCATCAACCCCGCCAGTAGATTCTGCGCCACGCTCGCGCTAATCGTCTGCCCGTCCTCTGTCAAGTCCTCGAAAATCAGTCTCGTCGTACTCTCGACCGGCGCCCTAATCTCCGCAAACTCAAACGGCAAATCCGGCTCCGTCTCGTGATGATCAATCACCAAAACCGGCTTATTCTGCAAGAAATTGGCGATTTCCGGCTTCATCAGTGTCTTCGATAGTAGGATTTGCGCACTTGTGTCAACAATAATCGCCGCCTCGGCCTCTAAATCAAAATCGTCCACCACTCTGTCCCATCCCTGCAGATACCGTAAGTATTTCGGCACCTGCACCGGGCAATAGAGCGACACTATCTCGTTTGGCAAGGCCTCCTCTAGCGCCAGCGCCGACCCCAAGCTATCCGCATCCGGATTCTCCGCCTGCACCACCACAATCCGCCGGTATTCTTTAGTAAATTCTAAAATCCTGCTCATCTAATATATTATACCACAATCAAACAAAGCGCTAAGGAAACTCGGCGCCAGCCGTCAAATATCGGTCCGGCCTTTCAGGGCCTGCGACAGCGTCAAGCTATCCGCATATTCCAAATCCACCCCAATCGGAATCCCCCGCGCCAGCCGACTGGTCTTCACTTTCGGAAACTTCTCATGAATCAACCGCGCCAGATAAATCGCCGTGCTCTCGCCCTCAATGCTCGCGTTCGTCGCGATAATCACCTCTGCCACCTCGTCCTCCTTTATCCGCTCCATCAGCTCCGCCACCCGCAGTTGCTCCGGCATCAAATTATCAATCGGCGAAATCGCTCCCCCCAGACAATGATAGGTCCCCGTGTAGCCTCCCGTTTTCTCGACCGCGATGATGTCGAGCGGCTCCTCAACCACCAAAACTTGACTTCTGTCCCTATCTGTGCTATAATAGAGGGGGCATGCTTCTTCATCCCCCGAGATAAGAGCAAAGGTTTTTGGGCATAATTTTAGCGAATCATGCAACTCCGCTAGCGAATCTGCTAGCTTTTTTGCTACCAATGGATCGGACTTCCAAATAAAATAAGCATAACGCTCCGCCGTCCGCGCCCCCACCCCCGGGATCTTGCCGAACGCCTCAATCAAACTCTGGAAGGCCTTAGGAAGCAAATTTTGACTCATTTCCGATCACTCGCCTTATTTGCCGCCTAACCCGAGTGAGCCCATCAGCGGGGTCATTTTCTCCTGCGCAATCTTCTGCGCCCGCGTGTAAGCCTCGGCAATCGCCTTTTCCAGCCAGCGCTCGAGCTCCGCCATGTCGTCAAAATCGATTTTCTCTGGGTCAAGCGCGATTTTCTGGATTTTTAACTCGCCATTCACCCGCACTACCACCGCGCCCTCGCCTGCCTCGACCTCGATAATCTCGTTCGCCAGAGCTTTTTGCGCCTTTTTCAGTTCGTTTAGCATCTTCAATTGTTCAAAAGCCATCCTTCTCCTTTTCTCTATTATAGCATATCGCCCGCCCTTTACAATTCCCCCCCCCCCACGAACTAAGTAGGCGGTCAGGTAGTGTATAATAAAGATAGCAATCACGTATGGCGGTTGTGGCTCTTAACGATGACGAACATCTACTCTCCATTTGCGTGTCCGTCCAATGCCCAAGCAACGGCCTCCGGTCTTGGCGGCTGGGGCGGGGACCGCTCGGAGTCGCCGACTGCGGCGAATCCGTGGTTCGCACGTGGCGGACAGGCGGAGAATGGCGCGGCTGCTGGCGTCTTCGCGTTCGGTAGGGGCACGGGCGGCACGAATCAGAATATTGGCTGGCGGGCTGTCCTCTTTCCGGGGTCTAGTGTTCCCGAGTGTTTATCTTTTACGCATCAGGTAAGCGTTTTGAGCGCCGAGAATGTTGATGAATATCAAATAAACCCAGTTAAAAGCAGCGTTGGTTTGGCGAAAGCCCAAGCAACCAAAAATATAAATAACGGCTGTAGACTAGTAGCTTCGGCAAACGACGGCAGCCGTTTTTACTTGATGCGCGAAGCGACAGCGTCAGCGTCAGCATCGAACTCAAAATCGTCGGAGAGCGGCCGGCCGAGCAAGCGCTCGAAGATGTCGGAAACGGTGAGAATACCGCGCGGTTTCTTTTTGCGGTCGATGACAATTAACATAAATGTATTGGTGCGGGCAAAAATCGCCAGCACGTCGTCGAGTGTATTATCGGTGCGGGCAAAATAAACTTTGGGCCGCATAATTTCGCGCGCAGTCAAGGTTTCTTTGACCGAGAGGCTGGTGAGGCGGCGGATATTGAGAATGCCGACGATGTTATCCTCATTTTTGTCGAAGACCGGGAAGCGGCGGAGGTGGACGCGGGCCAATTCGTCGATTTTAGTTGGTGTCAGCTCGGTCGAGGCCTTAACCATAACCGCTTGGTCGATGGGCGTCATAATGTCGCTGGCCTTATATTCCGAAAACTGCAAGGCACCAATCAAAAGCTGCTTTTCTTCGCTCGAAACTACCCCGTCGCTGGCAGTTTGGACGAGACGCATCAGCTCGTCTTTGCTGCCGATGGCCGGGTTAATGAAATCGTCCTTGACTCCAGCAAAAAACTTCAAAACCACATAAAGATATTTGACAAAGTTCAATAGTTCTGGCTCCGCATGGCGATAGATGCGGGTGGCTAAATTCGACCAAGTGCGGATATTGCGCACTACCGCAAGCGTGATAGCCGCTAGCGCCGTGATAAAGAGCGCCGCCGAGAAGCCGTACTCAAAATGCGCCACAACCGCAAAGCCGAGAATAGCCAGAAAAACCAAAAAATCGCGCAAAACCAAGACGCTCGGCAGCATTTTCTCGCGAAAAATCGCTTTTTTGGCCTGCTGGTCGCCACTTTTGGCCCGCCGTTCCAGCTCATAATGGCTCAAAATCGAATGGGTCGGCCGCACCGCGACCAAAAATACCGCTACCATGTAGAGAATGAGCAAAATTACTATCATGTTTCCAGTATATCACATAAGGCATTTAGCTCATCCTTAGCTAGGTCTTTAAATACATATAACACGCAAAATTCGCCTACAAAGTGCTAAATTGTGTGATATACTATTTCAAAATAGGAGTATATATGAATCGAGCAGAACTAAAAACCCAAGCCAAAAAGGTCCTCAGTGGCAAGGTCTTCAACTTTTTCCTTATCTTATTCTTGCCGACATTAGTTTTCTCCCTCATTGGCCTCACCGTTTGGGGCTCACTCGCCGTCTTCATCCTCGGCGGTGCCCTCGCCTACGCCTTGGCCTTCATCTTCCTCACCAGCCTCCGCAAAAACACCCAACCCAAGCTCGACGACCTCTTCGCCGGCTTCAAAAACAACAACTTCGGCCGCACTCTCGAAGGCTACCTCCGCGTCGTCTTCTTCACCTTCCTCTGGTCGCTCCTCTTCATCATCCCCGGCATCATCAAAGGCCTCGCCTATTCCCAAACTTTCTACGTTCTCGCTGACAACAAAGACATCACCGCCGGCGAAGCTCAGAAGAAATCCATCGCCATCATGAACGGCCACAAAATGGACATCTTCGTCCTCTACCTCTCTTTCCTCCCTTGGATTCTCCTCGTCGGCATCACTTTCGGCCTCGCCTTCATCTACGTCGGCCCTTACATGGAGCTCACCCTCGCTGCCTTCTATGACAAAATTAAATCCAACGCCAAGTCTGACAAAAAATGAGCAACATATTCAAACGCACCAAAATCATGGCCACCATCGGGCCTGCAACTTGGAACCCTACCGATGGCCAGCAAGCAATCGAAAGCATCATGAATGCCGGGGTCGACATCTACCGCCTCAACTTCTCCCACGGCTCTTTTGAGGAAAAGGAGCATGTCATCCGCGACATCCGCGCCGCCTCTGAACGCCTCGGCCGCCGAGTTGCCATCGTCCAAGACCTCCAAGGCCCCAAAATCCGCCTCGGCGACATCAAAGACGACAGCCTCCACGTCAAAACCGGCGACGAACTCGTCCTCGACTACGCCCTCCGCGACGCCGAGCACGACGGCAGCCACACCCTCCCCCTCCAGTACAACTTGGCCGAAAAGGTCAAACCCGGCGAAATCGCTTGGATCTTCGACGGCAAGGTCAAAACTACTATTATCGAAATCTCCAGCCCCACCGCCATCAAAGTCCGGGTTGAAAACGACGGCGAAATCAAACGCAAAAAAGGCATCAATCTTCCCGACACCGACTTTGGCTCCGACGTCTTCCCTGAAAAAGACCTCGAAGACATGCGTTTTGGTGCCGATAAAGACATCGATTTTGTCGCCCTCTCCTTCATCCAAAGCGCCGACAACATCGTTGAAGGCCGCCGCCTCTTAAAAGAAGCCGGCTACCCCGACTCAATTAAGATTATAGCCAAAATCGAGACCAAGCAATCCGTCGTTAGTGATGCCGCCATGGACGCCATCGCCCGCGAGGCCGACGTCGTCATGGTCGCCCGCGGCGACATGGCCTATGAGGTCGGCATGCAAGCCGTTCCTACCATACAGCGCAAACTCGTCCACTTCTGCCGCCGCTACGGCACCCAAGTCATCGTCGCTACCCAAACCATGGGTACCATGTACAATAGCCCCATCCCTACCCGCGCCGAGGCCGACAACGTCGCCAGTGCCGTCATCATGGGCGCCGATGCCATCATGCTCTCCGAAGAGACCGCCGTTGGCGAATTCCCTCTCGAAACTATCCAGGCCCTCCGTGAAATCATCGAATACACGCAGGAGAACAACCCCGTCGAATACCTCAAGCCCGATGTCGAGCTCCCGGTTGAGCGAATCTGCCGCCAAGGCGTCAAAGTCGCCGAAGGCATCGAGGCCGACGCCATCGTCGCCGAGACCAAAACCGGCTTCACCACTTGGCTCGCCAGCGCCAATCGCCCGAGCATCCGCATTGTCAGCGTCTCCGACGACCCCCGCGTCGCCAACCAACTAGTCATGTGCTACGGTGTCGATAGCTACGTCGCTCCCTTCGAGCATAACTTCGGCTTTATGCTAGCCGAACGCCTCGAAGCCGCCGGCGTCATCGGCCACGAAAGCGAAGATACCGTCGTTGTCATTCTCTCTGGCCGCCAGCAAGGCGTTGTCGGCGGTACTGACACCATCCAAGTTCGCACTATCTAGCAAAAACTCTTGATTTTTGCCTGACCATACTATATAATTATGGTAAATTGGGCTGGTTATTATTAGTGCCCGAAGATAAGAAGGAGAAACAAATGGCAAATTTTGACAGGAGCAAGCCTCACGTTAATGTCGGTACTATGGGTCATGTCGACCACGGTAAGACTACTTTGACGGCAGCTCTCACACACGTCTTGGCAAAGAAACTTCCAAGCGAAACTAACAAACCGGTCGCTTACGACAAGATCGACAACGCACCAGAGGAAAAGGCCCGCGGTATCACCATCGCTACCTCGCACCAAGAGTACGAGAGCGCTAACCGCCACTATGCTCACGTCGACATGCCGGGCCACGCCGACTATGTTAAGAATATGATTACCGGTGCCGCCCAGGTCGATGGCGCTATCTTGGTTGTTGCAGCCAACGACGGCCCACTACCTCAGACCCGCGAGCACGTTCTCTTGGCGCGCCAAGTTAACGTTCCAAAAATTGTCGTCTTTATGAACAAAATGGACCTCGCTGACCCAGAACTCGTTGACCTCGTTGAGATGGACATCCGCGAACTCTTGACCAAAAACGGCTACGATGGCGACAACGCCCCAATCATCAAAGGTTCGGCTGCCAAAGCCCTTGAGGGCGACGCCGCTAACGAAGACGCCATCATGGAGCTTGTCAAAGCTCTCGACGAATGGGTTGAGGAACCAAAGCGCGAAGTCGACAAGCCATTCCTCATGCCAGTCGAAGACGTCTTCTCGATTAAGGGTCGTGGCACCGTTGCTACTGGCCGTATCGAGCAAGGTATCATCAAGCTTAACGACGAGATCGAAATTGTCGGTTTGAAACCTACCCAGAAATCCGTCGTCACCGGTATCGAAGCCTTCAAAAAGACTCTTGACGAAGGTCGCGCTGGCGACAACGCCGGCCTCTTGCTCCGCGGTATTGAGCGCGAGCAAATCGAGCGTGGTCAAGTTCTCGCTGCTCCCGGCACGATTGACCCTCACACCGAGTTTGAGGCTGAAGTTTACATCTTGAAAAAGGAAGAAGGCGGCCGCCACACCCCATTTGCCAAGGGCTACAAGCCACAGTTCTACTTCCGCACCACCGACGTCACCGGCGAAGTCGAGCTACCAGCTGACAAAGAGATTGTCATGCCGGGCGACACCGTCACTTTCAAGGTCAAGTTGCTTGCTCCAATCGCTATGAACAACAACGACAACTTCGCTATCCGCGAAGGTGGCCGCACAGTTGGTGCTGGTGTCATCACCAAGATTGTCAAATAAGCAATCCGTACCAAAATGGAAACACGCCCTCTTGGGCGTGTTTTCTTGTGTGGTGCGTTGCTCATTGCTCTGCCAAGTTGATTATCTTGAGACCTTGCTTCTTAGCCAAACGCACAGTTTGAGCGGTACCGCTTCTGACTGCCTTCCTCATGTAAGCTATGCAATAGCCGCTCTCTTCCACCAGACGGATATTTCGCGCCTTCATGCAGCCATCAAAATAATCTTCCTCTGAAACATAGATACGTTCATCCGCCACTTTCAGCAACTCTTGATAGGCCGCCTTTTCTTCGGCGCTCCATTTTGCATCTTGATTCTTACATGGCAGAATCATCTTCAGTTTCACCTTAGGGTATTCCTGCCGCAGGCCTACAATGACCTGACCGGCCATCGTATCAAAACCGATAGCGCCACCGCACAGGAAGCATTCCACCCCCTCTCGAATCAACTCTTCAGCCGCCGCTCTTGTCCGTTGCCCCAGCGTCTCTTTGTCCCCCTCGGCTATCATCCGGTGGCCGGTAAAGCAGCACGTAATTTGCCTCTTTGTAGCTTCTTCCATAAGCACACTCCTAAAGTTCACGGGTCTCCCCGCTATATTCACGCGCCATCTGGCGCGCGTTCTCCTATTATAGCACATTAGCCCAAAATATGCTATAATATGCAAATGAAAGTCCTCGGCATCGAAAGCACCTGCGATGAAACCGCCGCCGCCGTCATTAGCGGCAGCGTCTCTGCTGGCGTCGAAACTCTTAGCAGCATCGTCGCTTCACAAGTTGCCATTCATCAGCCGTTCGGTGGCGTCTTTCCCGAAATCGCCGCCCGCGAACACCTTCGCGCCATCCTGCCTACCATCAAACTCGCCCTCCAAAATGCCAAGCTTACTGAATTGCCGGGCGAGCTTGACGCCATCGCCATCGCCAATCGCCCCGGCCTCATCGGCGGTCTGATGATTGGCGCCATGACTGCCAAGACCATGGCCGAGGTCCTCGACCTACCGCTTGTCGCCGTCGACCACGTCTATGCCCACATCTACGGCGTTAACCCCGAGGAAATCCGCTTCCCTGCCCTCGCTCTCGTCATCTCCGGCGGCCACACCACCCTCTATCTCCTCCAGTCCCACAGCGACCACCAGATTCTCGGCCAAACCCGCGACGACGCCGTCGGCGAAGCCTTCGACAAGGCCGCCAAAATCCTCGGCCTCTCCTACCCCGGCGGCCCTAGCATAGCCAAGGCAGCAGCCAAAGCCGCATCACCTACACCCTTGTTGCCCACACCCAAGCTTGATAACCCCTACGACTTCTCATTTTCTGGCCTCAAGACTGCCTTTCTCCGTCGCGCCCAAGAGCTGGCTGGCGGTGATTTCCGCATGTCTAGTCTTGATGTTGCCAAGCTCCTCTCGCCCGAGCAAAAAGACCAACTAGCCAGCCTCTTCCAAGAGTCAGCCATCGCCATATTACTCAACGTCCTTCAAAAAGCCGACCAAGAGTTTCGCCCCGAGCAAATTATCATTGCTGGCGGCGTCGCCGCTAACCAACGGCTCCGCGACCAAGCCGAGCAACTCTTCACGGGCAAACTCTTACTGCCCGAGCCCTCCCTTTCCACCGACAACGCCGTTATGATTGCCCGCGCCGCCCTCTACGCCGACCTGCCACCCACCAACCCTCGCGACCTCAGCATTACACCAAATTAATCATTGGTTGAGGGGCGGGAAGGGCTTGATGCAGCCTATCCAATTCGTCTTCCGATAGGTTTCTGAATAACTCCTTTTCGCCAATCTGTGTTTTTAGATAGATCTCGTCTTGATTAGTACGTGGTATCAAATGCCAATGGATATGGTCGACTTTCAAGCTGCTCTGTTTTAAGAACGGGCGATAGTTCTCGCGTATATCGCAACCCTCCCCAATGTGTTCCGCCAATAGCTTTTGGTATTTCTTGATCAGTGCCCATACATCTGCGGCTTCGCCATCACTCATTTCCCATGGTTTCTCGATATGCCGCTTAGGTACAACTAGTAAATGCCCGAATGTTAATCGCGGGTTGCTCGCTAGAATATATGCTGAATTGTTTCCCTCAATAATCCTATCTGAACTGCAAAACGGGCATCTGTCAAAGTCCTTCATGGTGTCTACTGCCCAATGAAATTGACCAACTTCGAGCTTTCCTTGTGCTTGCGTAGCCGCGTCAAAGCCTTCGCCTCGATCTGACGAATCCGCTCCCTCGTCACCGAAAACTCCGCCCCCACTTCTTCCAGCGTGTGTACCCGCTCGCCACCAATCCCATACCGCAATTGGATAATTTTTCGCTCCCTGTCTGATAACACATCCAGCGCCTTGGCAATCTGCTGCAACATCAAAGTCTTGTCCGTCGACTCTTCCGGCGTCAGATGTGTCGTGTCTTCGATAAAGTCCGACAACACCGAATCCTCATCTCCTGCCCCGTTGCCGCGCGAAATCGTCGCATCCAGCGAAGTCGACTCCTGCCGGATTTTCAAAATTTGCTCGATTTTCACCTTTTCCATATCCAATTCTTCCGACAGCTCTTCCAAAGTCGGCTCGCGGTTCAATTTTGCCGAAAGCTTCTTCGTCGCCCGTGCCAAGCGGTTAATTGTGTCCACCATATGCACTGGCACTCGCACTGTTCGTGACTGGTCGGCAATCGCCCGCGTGATACTCTGCCGCACCCACCAAGTAGCATAGGTCGAAAAGCGAAAGCCTCGCGTCGGGTCAAATTTATTCACCGCCCGCATTAGCCCGATGCCGCCCTCTTGGATGAGATCCTGAAAGTCCAGCCCTCGGTTCAAATAGCGCTTCGCGATCGACACCACCAACCGCATGTTCGCCGTCACCATATGGTCGCTCGGTCGCGATAACTTCCTAATCTCATTCTCCTCGCGGATGGTCAACTTCTTTTTCTTCAGTTCGCCCTTTAGCTCTTCCGCCCGCTTGCTATTTCGCGCAATCCCCTCCGCCCGGCCTTTCGACCCCGGCGCCCGGTTATTCCATTCTGCCAGCGCCGCCTCCGAGCGCGCCAGTTTCGCCACCAGCGTCTCGTATTCGCTTCGCTTCTTTTCCAGCTCCGAGAGCCGCGGCCGATTCGTCAAAATCTGCGCCGACAACTTCTCTTCCTCTTCAAACGACAACAACGGCGTGCTGCCGATTTCCTTCAAATAAATTTTTATCGAGTCATCAGCAAACCCTTCCACATCCTCCGCCACAGTCTCCAAATCCGCTTCAATCTCCGCCTGATCCAGTTCCTCGACATCAGTCAAATCACCGAGCTCTAAATTTTTTTCTTCAATCATTTTACTCTTTTCTGTTATTTAATTTGTTCATTTCCGCTAGCAACAGGTCAACTGTCTCTGTATCGCCATCGGCTTCCGCCGCCTCAATCGCACCCGAAAGCTCAGCCTGCCGCCACGAAGATTCCACTTCTTTAATTTTGCCAGTCAGCATCCGCATCTCTTGCTGGAGTCTTTCTTTACTCCATCCGTTATACCTGTTTTCTGCGCGCAAAGCCAGCTCATTGAGCCTAGTATACAGTATCTCGCCATGCTGGTCAAGTATTTCATCAGATTTTAATTCCATAAACAACTTCTCGTCGCTTTCTTTTAGCCACGCGTAGAGCGCCAACAAATTCTCTAGCGGCAACGAAACCGCCGCCGTCTTTTTCGTCTGCACTTGCTTCAACCGCGCCGGCTTCTCGAGCGCCCGCGATTTTTTCGCCAACACCTCACTTTTCACCTGCAATCTCGCCGCCAAATTCTGTTGGTAGGCCTCCCGCTCCAACTCGTCCGGCACACTATTGATTATCCCAATCATCGCCTCCGCGTACTCTCGCTTCCCCGCCCCGCTTTCCACGTCAAATCGCTTCGCATACTCGTCCATCAGCCACTCCATCGCCGCTTGTGGTTTCTCCACCGCCTCTTGCCATAATTTCGGGTCGCGCTGGATTAACTCATCCGGGTCTTTCGCGCCATAATCCGCGATTACTCGTAAATGCAAACCCAGCCCGCTCGACAAAATAATCGCCCGCTCCGTCGCCTTTAACCCCGCCGCATCGCTATCATAAGCAATCCGCAGATCCTTCGCAAACCGCGCCAAACCCTTCAAGTGCTCCGAGGTCATCGCCGTTCCCGCCGTCGCCACCGCCTCTTTCACCCCGCCCTGATGGCTCGAAATTACATCCATATTCCCCTCCACCAAAACCGCATAACCACTTGCAATAATCGCCTTTTTCGCCTGCGCCAACCCAAAAACATGCCGACTTTTATGGTAGAGCAAGGTCTCTGGCGAGTTCAAATATTTCGGCGAGTCCTTGATCTTGTCATCCAAAATCCGCGCCGTATAACCCACAATATTCCCATTTTGGTCCGATAGCGGTATCATCAACCGCGCCCGAAAGAGGTCGTTCTTGCGCCGATTCAACAGCCCAGCATCCTCCGCCTCCCGCTCCGTAAACCCCCGGCTCGCCAAAAACTGGCACAGCGCATCCCCGCTCGCCGGCGCATAGCCAATCCGAAAATCCGCCACCGACTTTTTATTCAAATTCCGCTTGTAAAACGCATAGTCCAACACCGGCGGATTTTTCGAGAGCGCAAACTGATAATATTTCGTACTCGCCTCCAGGATCTCTCTCATCCGCTTCGTCTTGGCCGCCAGCTCCCGGTCGCTCGCGCTATCATAAAGCTCCAGATTCACCCCCGCCCAACCGGCACAAAGCTTCAGCGCCTCAACAAATCCCAGCCCCTCCACCTCCATCACAAACTGAAAAATATCCCCGCCCTTGCCACTCGAATAATCATGCCAAACATTCCGCTCCGGGCTGACCATAAAGCTCGGCGTCTTCTCGTTCGTAAATGGCGAAAGCGCCTTCAAATTCCGCCCCGCCCGCTTCAGCTCCAAATAGCGCCCGATTACATCCTCCACTGGCAAGCGCGCCTTAATCTCCTCTTTCACCGCGTTATTCACCCTTTCAGTATATCATAACGTGCAAAAACCCATCACCAAGTGATGGGTTTGCGGGAGGATATAATTACGAAATTGCAAAGTTGATGCCCCCGAATTTCTCCAGCTCGTGCTGGTAATGGGTCTTGCGCGCTTGTGCGTTGTTTAATTCGCGGTCGCCTCGACCATAATAGATACCATTGAAATTGTTCTGGACGGCGGCGATAAGCTCATCCGCCATCGCGATGCCCGCCGTGCATGACCCATAATAGGCCTGCTCCTGTTCCGACAGGAACCCGCGGGCGTTAATCGCCTTTACGCAAATCTTCATATCTGCCCTCCTTGTAAAAGTTTTCGGCGCCTCTCGGGGCGACGCCTACCCTCCCCATTATATCATACCACGAGCATTTTGTCAAGTTAAGAGGTCTTAAGTCAGCAGAATCCGGTTCAGCCGCTCGCTCACCACCTCTAGCTGCTCATAAATATCCGAAATAAACGTCCTGTGGTCAATCACCGTCAATTTCGTCTCCAGCTGGAACAACAGCGCCCGTAGCATCTCAATCTGGAATGTCATCTCCGAGACATACGTCCGCTCCAAAGTCATCAAAATCCGCGCATCCTGAAACTGCTGCTCCAACTCCGCCTTCACCTCCGCTTCGGACGCCGGTGCCGATGGGCTCCTTACCCCGTTCGCATCCAAAATCACCGTGATATTCCGCTGCAAGTTCTCCAGCACGCTCTGCAAATCCGCGCTCACTGCCCGCAACTCCCCGCTATTAAAGTATCCTCTTTGCTCCCTTGTCAGCGTGCTTAGCGTCTGCGCCCGCCCATAAGCTTGCTGCGCGTCGTTCACTACCGTCGGCCGCGGATCGCTCGCCGCATTCATCACGATAAACACCAGCGCCGTAAAAATCGCAATCCCACCCCCGATAATCGCCAGCCACTTCGGCCAAACCCGCTGTTTTGGTGGCGGCGCTGCTGCAATCTCCCCCAAATACTCCGAGTTATTTATCACATCCGCACTGCCATAAGCCTCACCATTCGGGTCCATTACGGCCGCCATTCTATTCGATTATTATTCGGGATTAACGACACCCAAGTCTGCCCCCGCGCCAGCACCACCTCATTTCCCGCCCTGTCATAAAACTTCAGCCCTGCCGCCTGACCGTCCTTGCTCCAGCGCGCCGTAATCGCCTGCCCGTTCTGGAAAATCACCGCATACCCCGTGCCGGTCAAGGTTATATCCTCCCTATCCGAACCGATTGACCGCTGCTGCGTCCGCATCGCAATCACCACACTCGGCGCCAACTGCCCCTGTTCCCGGTCCATATGCGCCCGCCCATCGCCCCATTTTCGCTTGTAAGTCTTGCTCGCCGCGTCATATTCGTAGCTCACATTATAAGTCCCGCTCGAGACCCCCAAAGTTATCTGATTTGCCTTGCAATCGCTGTCATTCGGGTCCGCACAAGTCGCCGGCTCATCGCTCCTTGGCCACGGCGTAAAATCCGACGTCGTATAGCCCCGGTTCCGATTCGCCTCGGCCAGCCGCGCAAAAGTCGTATATAATGTATACTCCGTCGGCCGCCGCACTCCGTTGCGGTCAACCTGATTCTCCCGGTAATAAGCACTCGGCACCACATTCACCCCAATATCCCGCTGCCCTCGAAGCGCCTGCAACACATAATCCGCCGCTCCCGAATAGGCAATCGACGCCTGATACGGCCGAAACAACTCAATATATTGCAACCGCATACTCCGCACCGGCCCAATTAAGCTCGGCTGGTTCGCCTGATACAGCGCCATCAACCGCGGCACCCCGCCATTGGCAATCGCTTCATAAACAATCTCCGCCTCTGCCAGCCCCGACTGCGTTCGATACTCCGTACTCTGCGGAACCATCACCGCAATCACCGGCGTATTCGCCGCGATCGGTGTCTCAATTGGCGCCCCCGTCAGCGGTGCATAATCCACATCCGGCGCCGCATCCGGTCCACCTCCCTGCGCCGTCTCCGGCTCCTCAATCCGATTCAAATATCGCGCCAGCGCCATCCCTCCGACTATCGCAATCGCCACCAGCACCACCGCGCTCACTATCAAAATAATCTGGTTCTTCGTCAAACGTAGTCTTCTCATATTTTTATCATATCAAAAACTCTACTGGCTTGCAAGCCACTCTCTCGCCTTTTCCGCCGCCTCGGCCCCATCCGCCGCCGCCGACACCACCTGCCGCCGCACCCCCTCATGACAATCCCCCGCATAAAACACATTCGCCGCCCCCTCCAGCTCCGCCGCCACCTTCGGCAACTCCTGCCGCTCGCTGCCAATTTCCAAGAAAACACCAGCAATTTGCAATTTTTCGTCCAAAAGCTCTTTTGTCGCCGTCGTCTCTGTTAAAATCGTGATTTTTTGGTTCTCTTCCGCCCGTTTTAGCAGCGTCCCCTTGACACGCGGCTTAGAACGTGATATAATGTATACTGAGGAACACATACTCGCCAAAAACAACGCCGTCTGAAACGCACTATCACCGCCGCCAATCACGGCGACTTTTTTATCTTTATACACCGGCCCATCGCAGGTCGCACAACCATGCACCGCCGCCCTCAACCCCGGAATCGACAGCTCCCGCGCCCTCATCCCATTCGCCACAATCACCGCCTTCGCGCGGTAAGTTTTGTTAGGCTCCGCAGTGGCAATCTCTAAAGGACTTTCGGAGGCTGGCAAGCCGAGAACGAGACGCGGTTCACCCGTGGCGACGGGCTGGACCGACGTTGTGCCTGAAGAGATTGCTATTGCGGAGGCGTAATCAATTTTACCACCAAAGCTTTTCACCTGCTCTTTCATCACCCGCGCCAACTCCGCCCCCGGCCCACGAAACCCCGCATAATTCTCCAAATCGGCGATTTTCAGCAAATTTCCCCCAATCGCCGCCTTCTCCAACACCAAAACCGAAAAATGCTCCCGCGCCAGCGACAACGCAGCGCTCAATCCCGCCGGCCCCGCACCCACCACTATTACATCAATTACGTCTTCCGCCTCGCCCGTCATTTCGCCTCCCCTCTCGGCCGCCTCCGCGCCCATTTTGCCTCCCCTTCAGCCGCGCAAACATCATCCGCCCCGCCTGCGTCTGGAAAAACCGCGTCACCTCCACCTCTGCTCGCTCGCCAATCATACTCTCCGCCTCATCCACCACCACCATCGTCCCGTCGTCCAGATACCCCACCGCCTGCCGCGGCCCGCTCCCCTTTTGCGTCAGATTAATCGCCACCATCTCGCCCGGCAAATGTTCCACCCGCAGATTTTGCCCCAAATCGTTCATGTTAATCGTCTTAATCCCCTCCGCATGCGCCACCTGCCCCAGATTAAAATCATTCGTCATAATCAGCGCCTTGCGCCGTTTTGCCACCACCAGCAGCGCATCATCCACCTTTTTAACATTCCGCGGCATCGGGATAATTTTCACCATCATCCCATCAATATCACTCAGCTGCTTCAGCGTCTCCATCCCCGCCCGCGCCCGCGTCCGCTTCTCCGTATCATTGCCGTCCGCCAACATCTGCATCTCTTTTAGCGTACTCTCCAGCACCAGCAAATAATCGCCAATCAACCCCGTCCGCGCCACCCCCAGCACCCGCCCGTCCATCAAAATCGACGTATCCACCAACACCCGCCGCCGCGTAATCACAATCGGTGCCACCGTACACACCCTTACCAAAATTAAAATCGAACACAGCAACAATAACGCTAATAATATCTCCATATGCTCCCATTATATCACAAAAACCCATTTCCCAAAAACCCCAAAACCCTTGACTTACCCAAACCGCCTATGCTAAACTAAAATAAACAAGGATAAGGGCCAAAGCATGACAAGCACAATAATGCACACACAGTTGGGGGGGGGGATTCAAAGCTTGATTTAATCCAAATCGCCCAACGCATATCCACCGCGACCCTCAGTATCGCGGCTTTCTTAATCCTCTCCGCCACTATCGCCAATCAATTCCACTATGGCCACGCCAATCTCGCTAACACCATCACTCTCGACAACTCCTCCGGCTCACTCTCCATCACCTCCCTCGCCGACACCACCTGCCAGAACTACAATGCCACCACCTCCACCCTCACCCTCGAGAGCCGCAACCTCCGCCTTGTCGCCGACTGCATCACCTACGCCATCAGTACTGACGGCACCTTCGGCTACACCCTCACTATCCAAGGCCCCACCACCGGCAACCTCAGCAATAGCGACAACACAGCCCACATCACTCCTACAGTCGGCACTCTCGCTAGCCCTGCCATCTTTGCTACCCAGACCAGTGGTGGTGCATGGGGCTTTGCCATCCCGAGCGGCCAACTCCAAGGCACTGTCCTCTCCGGTGGCGATCTCCCTAACGGCTTTGACCCTACCTATCAAGCCCTCGGTATCGACAATACCACCAACACTGCCAAATACGCCGCCCTCCCCACCACCCCCACCATCTTCTCCACGACCGACGCTCCCACCACCACCGACGACCTCTACAACATCTTCTTCGCTGTTTCTGCTGGCCCCACTCTCCCTACCGACCAATACTCTGGCCTTATTACTATCTCCGGTCTCGCTAACCTCCCACCTCAACCTATCGCAGCCCCCACTGGCTCCGACATCCAACGCATCACTCTTGATGGTACACCCGGCAACTACTTCTGCCCCACTACCAGAACCCGCGTAAGGGACGCAAGAGACGGCAACACTTATTGGGTCCGCCGCATCAACGGCACAGGAGCAGGTGGCACTGACCTCTGCTGGATGGAGACTAACTTAGCTTATGCTGGGGGTGGCACCAACACTTACGGCGATACCTTACCTCCTTTTACTCAAGGCACTGGCGCCAATATCGCTAGTGGGCAGGCTTGCTATGGCGATGGCGCTACTATGGCGGCAAACCCCACAGCAATGTGCTACTGGATACCTTTGAACGCCAACCCAACTTCTGGCAGTACCGACCCGTCGGGAGCTACGGATGGCGGTGTAGGGGTTGACAATGCGACAATCGATGCCCGCCCAGCCAGCACTCGAGCTCAATTCGGCTACCTTTATAGCTGGTGCACCGCCATGGCCGGACAATCAGCAGCTTGCCAGACGACCGCCGCCACTCAACCCAACCAGTCCGTCAATGGCGGCAGCGGAGCAGGTGCCACGGGCACTACTATCTACAACATCTGCCCCTCCGGCTGGCGCTTACCAACTGGCGACACAGTAGGTGAGCTCACTCTCCTCAACAATACTCTCAATGGCGGCTCAACCTCTAGCCCAAGCGGCCTCTTCGCTAATGGCCTTTATATGTACGCCGGCCTCCTCTACAGTGGCTTATTCTTCAATCAGGGCTCATACGGCTACTATTGGTCTTCTACTGTTAGCACCACCACCCTTGCCTTCAGGCTGTACTTCAGCAGCTCCAATGTCGCTCCTGCGACCACGACCGATAAGGGCGGCGGCAACTCTGTCCGTTGTGTCGCGCCCTAGTCTTCCCCTTTCAACAAATTGTGATATAATAACAGTTATGAAAGTCAGAACTCGCTTCGCCCCTAGCCCTACCGGCTACGTCCACATCGGCAACATCCGCGCCGCCCTCTTCCCCTACCTTCTCGCCAAGCAAAACGCCGGCAAATTCATCCTCCGCATCGAAGACACCGACCAAAACCGCTTCGTCGCCGACGCCGAGGCCGTCCTCATCGACACCCTTAAATGGCTCGGCCTCGAATGGGACGAAGGCCCCGACATTGGCGGCCCCTACGCCCCCTACCGCCAGACCGAGCGCCGCGACCACTATATCAAATGGGCCGAAAAACTAATCAAAAAAGGCCTCGCCTACGCCGACCCCTACACCCCCGAAGAAGTTGACGCCTTCCGCAAAGAGTCCGAAAAATCCAAAAAACCCTTTCTCTACCGCAATTACCGCCCCGAAAACCCACCAAAATGGCAAATCGGCCTCCCCCTCCGCTTCAAACAAACCAAAATCGAGCGCAAATACTGGCACGACGCCATCATGGGCGACCTCGAGGCCGGCGCCGAAACCCTCGACGATTTCATCCTCATCAAGGCCGACGGCCTCCCCACCTACAACTTTGCTCACATCGTCGACGACGCCGAGATGAAATGCACCCACGTCACCCGCGGCATCGAATACCTTAGCTCCATGGCCAACTACCTCGCCCTCTACGACGCCCTTGAGCTCAAACCGCCAATTTTCGTCCACATGCCCCACATCATGGCACCCTCCGGCAATAAAAAACTCGGCAAACGCGACGGCGCCAAATCTGTCCAAGAATACCGCGCCGAGGGCTATTTGCCCGAAGCCATGCTTAATTTCCTCGTCATGCTCGGCTGGAACGACGGCACCACCACCGACATCTTCAGCCTCGCCGACATGACCGCCAAATTTGATTTAACTCGTGTCCAGCGCGCTGGCGCCCGCTTTGACGAAAAGCGGCTCCTCTGGCTCAACGGGCAGTGGATTCGCCGGCTCGACCTTGCCAAACTCTTTTCTTATGTGCGTGATTTCTGGGGTCCCACCGCTAAAAGCACCTCAGAATCACGCAAAATGGAGGTTCTCGAGGCCGTCCAAGAGCGCCTCAAGACCCTCGCCGACCTCCCCGCCCTCACCGAATATTTTTTCGCCCCACCTCAAATCGACCTCGCCATGATTACCGAGCACAAATCCCTCAAAAATCTCACTCGGCCCCAGCTTATCACCATGCTCGAAGTCTCGATTTTGAAGCTTGAAACCCTTGCCCGAGTGTCCGGCACTTCCGATTCTCCTCTGTTGCCAATGTCCGGACACTGGAATACCGAGTCCCTCCAAGCCGCCCTTAACGACCTCCTCGCCGACACCGCCCGCAAGCCCGCCGAGCTCTTCTCGCTCCTTCGCATCGCCGTCTCCTTCGCCCCATTTTCGCCTGAATTGCCCCGCACTTTCGCCGTCCTCGGCCCCGACGAAACCATCTCTCGCCTCAAAAAAGTCATGGCCGCCCTCGCGGAGACCCCAAACGCATGAAAAAATTTGCCATCATCACTCTTTTTCCCGAAATGTTTGAAAAAGTCCTCGGCACCAGCATGATGTGGAAGGCCGCCGAAGTCGGCGCCGCCCAGTTCCATCTCGTTGATTTACGCCAGTTCGGCCTCGGCCCCCGCCGCCAAGTCGACGACACCGTCTACGGCGGTGGCGACGGCATGCTCCTCATGCCCGAACCCATCTTCGCCGCCGTCGCCCACGCCAAACAACTTCTAGAGCCGGGCGCAAAAGTTGTTTTATTGAGCCCTCGCGGCCAAACTTGGTCCCAGCCGGTTGCCCGCACCCACGCCGCAAGCCCAGATAATCTCATCCTCATCTGCGGTCATTACGAAGGCGTCGACGAACGCGTCCTCGAAATCGTCGATCAACAAATCTCCATCGGCGACTATGTCCTAACTGGCGGCGAACTGCCCGCCATGGTCCTCGTCGACAGCATCGTCCGCCTCCTCCCCGGCGTCCTCGGCGGCGAGAACTCCGCCGCCATCGAAAGCTTCTCCGACGGCAACAATTTAGAATACCCCCAATACACCCGCCCCGAGGTTTTCACCACCGACACCGGCCAAGAGCTAAAAGTCCCCGACGTCCTCCTCTCCGGCCACCACGCCGAAATCGCCCGCTGGCGCGCCCAAAACTCCCCTCGCCGCCCTTAACCGCTCCCCCCGTCTATGATATAATTATATTGTTATGGAGAAATACAACCCGGGAGCCGTCGAGCAAAAATGGCAAAAACACTGGCAAGAGCACCCCTACTTGGCCGAAGACTTCGCGAAGAAGCCTAAATTCGTCATGCTCACCGAATTCCCCTACCCCAGTGGCGACGGCCTCCACCTCGGCCACACCCGCGAGTACACCTACGGCGACATCCTCGCCCGCTACAAGCGCTTGCAGGGCTATAACGTCCTCTATCCCATGGGTTTCGACGCCTTCGGCCTGCCGACCGAAAACTACGCCATCAAAAACCACATCACCCCCCAAAAAGCCACCGCCCAAAACGTCAAAACCTTCACCCAGCAATTTCGTAGCCTCGGCCTCTCAATCGACTACTCCCGCCTCGTCAACACCACCGACCCCGACTACTATAAATGGACCCAATGGCTCTTCCTCCAATTTTTCAAACACGACATGGCCTACCAAGCCGAAAGCGCCATCAACTGGTGCCCGCGCTGCAAAACCGGCCTCGCCAACGAAGAAGTCATCGCCGGCCGCCACGAACGCTGCGATACCCTCGTTGAAAAAAAGGAGCTCAAACAATGGATGCTTCGCATCACCGAATACGCCGACCGCCTCATCGAGGGCCTCGCGACCGTCGACTTCCCCCCCCGCATCGCCGACCAACAAGTCAACTGGATCGGCCGCTCCGACGGCGCCGAAATCTCTTTCATTCTTGATCGAGGGGTGGTGCCCGGCGGGGACCCCGCCCCCGGGTTTTTCGAAGAAAAAGAGGGGGATGGGGAGGACCCGGGCGACAGGACCCCGAGCTGTATCAAAGTTTTCACCACTCGCCCCGACACACTCGCCGGCGCCACCTTCCTCGTCTTGGCGCCCGAGCACCCGCTAGTCGACCAAATCACCACCCCTGACGCCCTCCAAGAAGTCAACTCTTACAAAAAAATGGTCGCCGGTAAAAGCGACATCGACCGCGCCGAAGACAAAGAAAAAACCGGCGTTTTCACCGGCGCCTACGCCATCCACCCCTTGACCAAAGCCAAAATCCCGATTTGGATTGCCGACTACGTGCTCATGGGCTACGGTGAGGGCGCCATCATGGCTGTCCCCGCCCACGACGAACGCGACCGCGAATTCGCCGAAAAATACTCCCTCCCCGTGGTCCAAGTCATCGCCCCGTTCGAGTCCGACACCCAAAACCCCCCTAAAAAAGGCAAAAAAGACACCACCCGAAACACCGTCAACTGCCTAGTTAAGCACCCGACCGAAGACAAATACCTCACCCTAAAGTGGCCAAAACGCGGCTGGCACAATCTACCCAAGGGAGGCATCGAAGACGGCGAGACCCCAGAGGAAGCCGCCCGCCGCGAAATCACCGAAGAAACCGGCTACAAGAACATGCGCTACCTCGGCACCATGCCGATTTCCATCAACAGCAAATTCTACGCCGCCCACAAAGACGTCAACCGCGACATCATGACCACCATCGTCAGCTTCGAGCTCGTTGACCTCGACCAATGTGAGCGCTGTCTCGACGAAACCGAAAAATCCGAAGACATCCAAGTCGAATGGACCCCGCGCAAAAAGCTCAAAGACCTCGCGCCCATCGAAGGCCGCGAATACATGCTCGACTGGCTCGACGACAAGTCCATCTGCCATACAGATTGTGGCGTCATGATTAACAGCGGCGAATTCGACGGCCTCTCTTCATCCGAAGCCGGCGAAAAGATTATCGAAACTCTAGCCAAGAAGAACCTCGCAAGCAAAAAGACTACCTACAAGCTTCGCGACTGGATTTTTAGCCGTCAACGCTACTGGGGTGAGCCGATTCCAATCATCCACTGCGATTCCTGCGGCGCCGTCCCCGTCCCCGACGCGGATTTGCCCGTCGTCCTGCCCCCCGTCGAAAGCTACGAACCGACCGACACCGGCCAATCACCCCTAGCCAACGTACACGATTGGGTCAACGTTCCCTGCCCCGTTTGCGGCCGAAACGCCAAGCGCGAAACCGACACCATGCCCAACTGGGCCGGCTCCAGCTGGTACTACCTCCGCTATTTCGACCCCCGCAACTCCGAAGCCTTCGCCGCCCCCGACAAGCTCAAATATTGGGGCGAAGTCGATCTCTACCTCGGCGGCATGGAGCACACCACCCTCCACCTGCTTTACTCCCGCTTCTGGCACCAATTTTTCTATGACCAAGGCCTCGTCCCTACCCCCGAGCCCTACGCCGCCCGCCGCGGCCAAGGCATCATCCTCGCCGCCGACGGTCGCAAAATGTCCAAATCTCTCGGCAATGTCGTCAACCCCTCTAGCGTCATCGACGACGGCTACGGCGCCGATGCCCTCCGCCTCGCCATCGCCTTCCTCGCCCCCTACGACCAAATGACCCCTTGGAACCCCGAAGGCGTCGCCGGCACCTACCGCTTCCTCGTCCGCCTCTGGAACCTCTGCTTGGTCGCATGCAAACCGGCTCATGAGGAACTTTCGGAGGCTACGGCCGAGAACGAGACGGCGGCCACCCGTGACGACGGGCTGGCCGAACGTCGTGTCCGAATGAGCCGGTTTGCGGAGGCCAAGCAGGTCAGAGCCCGCACCATCCAGCGCGTCCAGTCCGACCTCGACGCCATGCGTTTCAATACCGCCATCGCCGCCTTGATGGAGGGCCTCAACGGCCTCTCCAAGCTCGACCCCGACCCCGCCACCCTCGCCGACTTCTGCCTCCTCCTCTCGCCTTTCGCCCCCCACATCGCCAGCGAACTCTACCAAAAACTCACCGGCCACGAAATCGAAGCCGCCGCCTTCCCCACCTACGACCCAGCCGACCTCGTCGAAGACGAAGCCGAAGTTGTCATCCAGATTAACGGCAAACTCCGTAGCAAAATAAAAGTCCCCGTCGATCAGATCAACGAGGCTACCCTCCCTAGTATAGCACACTCCGACCCGAAAGTCAAGGCCTTCATCGGTCCCACCCCTATTAAAAAGACGATTGTGGTTGCTAAGAACAGATTGGTAAATATCGTCATATGAGGTGGACCAAAAAGCAAGCCATCGACTTCCTCTGGCGCTTTGGCCAGCTACCCGAACAAATCGTCGATGATGAAAAACTGACCGGCCTGCGCCAAATTGATGGCAGCGCCGGGCCCGCTAGCATCACCGAATTCAAGTTCGCCCCTGACACTGGCAGCCCTATTGTCTATTGGGCGCTCGACCTCTCGCAAGACAACTCCCCCGACCTCGAAGCCGCCGCCCTCGGCCAAGTCCAAAAAATCGCCCCCGGCAGCCGCCTCCAATTTGTCAAAATCGCCGAAGACCGCGGTAAAACCCTCGCTCTCGTCCAAAGTTTCCCCCAAAGCCGCCTCGACGCCCTCGTCGCCGAGCGTTTCGGCCTCTCCCGCGCCGCCGCCAAAAGCAAAATTGAATCTGGCAAAGTCCAAATCGACGGTCAAGCCGCCACCAAACCCAGTCGCGAATACGACATCGACGGCAAAATCGACCTCCTCCCCGAGCCCGAACTCAAAAACACCCTCGACCTCCCCATCCTTTACCAAGACGAAGATGTTATAGTCATTGACAAACCAAGCGGAATATTGTCTCACAGTAAAGGCCAGCCGAATGACGAAGAAACCGTCGCCACTTGGCTCGCCGCCCGCAACCCCAAAACTAGCTCTAGCGGCCGCAGCGGCATTGTCCATCGGTTAGATCGCGGCACTTCCGGTGTCATGATTTTGGCCAAAAACCCCGTCGCCGAAGCTTTCCTCCAAAAACAATTCGCCGAGCGCAAAGTCAAAAAAACCTACCTCGCCATCATCGAAGGCGAGCCCAAAGAAAGTGAATTCGTCCTCGACCTGCCGATTGCCCGCAACTTCCGCCGCCCCACCACTTTCCTCGTTAGCCAAAATGGCAAACCCGCCCAAACTCACGTCAAAGTCGCCCAAACTGCGCCGATGAAGCTCCACTCCCTCCTTGAACTTCGCCCCACCACTGGCCGCACCCACCAACTTCGCGTCCATCTCGCCTACTTGAACCACCCAATTCTCGGCGACACTACCTACGGCGGCAAAAAGGCCCCCCGCATCATGCTCCACGCCAGTGAGCTCGAGCTCACTTTACCCAACTCCCAGCGCCGCAGCTTCAAGTCCAAGACCCCGCTGGAGTTTACCCAATATGTCTAAGCAAGGCCGTTATGTTCCTTGAGCCAAGCGCCGACCTGCCTCAAATCGCCGCCCAATTTGCCACGACCGTCTTTTTCGGCCAGCCTGACGCCCTGCTTCGCTCCTTCAACCGCTCCCTCTCCCAAATCCAGCCCCAACCTCGTGTCCTTATCTTTGAAAAAGACAGCAAAAAAGCCGGTCTCACCATCGACCTCGCCCAAGAGCTCGTCCGCCAAAACATCGCCCTCCCCGCCTCCACCCCTGAACATCCCAACTTCCTCATCATCAAAAACGCCGAACTACTCAATCAAAATGCCGGCAGCGCCCTCCTTAAAACTCTCGAAGAGGCTCGCCAACATTTCGTCCTCCTCGCCCGCCCGGACGCCGGACTCCTGCCCACTATCCTAAGCCGCGCCGCCCTCTTCTACGTCCCCTCCGACCAAAAACCTTCTGCCACCGCCGAAAAACTAGCCGCCGCCTTTCTCGCCGCTGGCCAGCCGGGCGCCAAAGTCGCCGACCTCGCCGCCGCTCTCGACAAAAAACCCGACCTCGCCCTCGAAGTTCTTAACCTGCTCGCCCGCGCCCCGGCCGCTCCCAGTCTCCAGCAACTAGCCGCCGCCGCCCGCCAAATCGCCCTCGGCAACCACGTAAAACTTGCGCTCCTCTCATATTTATGATATAATTAAGTATATGCACGGGGTTTTACGATGCTTAATCAGCGCCGCGATTGGCGGCACGCTGGCTTTCTGGCCCGCCTTTTCCATGACTAACTCCGTTTTTGCTACTTCATCAACCTATCCATTGTCGGCCGGCTCCCCGCTAACCGACCCTTCAGGCACGACGTCGTCTGACCCTGTCGCCACAGGACAGACGCGTCTCGTTCTCGGCTTGCCAGCCTCCGAAAGTTCCAGAGAACCAGATTTGCGAGGGTCGGCCCCACCCGAGGCCTTGCAACCTCCCGAAGACGTGGGTGGTGAATTGCCCGCAGGGCAAGAGGTAGGGGTTTCCCCTCCTAGGTCTGAGGGAGATGCAAGGCGAGGAGTGGGGGCGACGGGGAGCAGTACCGAGGGACTGGTTGGAGGAGGTGGTTGTAGTGAACGCATCCTTATTCCAAGCCTCGGCATCAATAACTGCATCCAAAACCAAGCCGCCAGCGACCTCTCGACCCCTAGCCGCCAAAGCGGCAAAGTCGCTAACATCAGTGTTGGCGGCGCCCGCTTCATTTATGGTCATAACTCCCAAAACATCTTCGCCGCCCTCGGCCAAGTCCAAAACGGCGCCCTCGTCCAAGTTATCACCAAACACGGCACCGAAAACTATCAAGTCAACCTTGCCTCCTCTCGTAAATCCTTTGACTACCGCTGCCTCACCGCCAGCAACGTCAACCGCCTCGCCGGCATCGCCGCCTATCGCGCCGCCTACTGCCCCGAACTCATCTCAATGTCCACTCTCGTTTATGGCGCCCCTAGCACACTCTCTCTCATGACCTGCGCTGGCTCCTATGATAGCAACCTCGGCACTTATGACCGCCGCCACGTCATCATCGCTCAAAAGCTCTAATATATATGCTATAATACCCATATGGCGGTCAAGAGAATTATGGATAGCAGCGACGATAGCGTCGAAGCGCCGGAAGAGCGGGCTTACGAAAACACCCTTCGCCCCAAGCGACTTTCCGAATATATCGGTCAGGAGAATCTCAAAACTGGCCTCCAACTTGCCATCGATGCCGCCAAGCAACGCAAAGAACCGCTTGACCACGTTTTACTCTTCGGCCCTCCCGGGCTAGGCAAAACCACCCTCGCTGGCGTGATTGCCAACGAAATGGCTACCAACGTCAAGATGACCTCTGGCCCTAGCATCGAACGGCCCGGCGATCTCGCGGCCATCCTCACCAGCCTCCAAGACGGCGACATCCTCTTTATCGACGAAATTCACCGCTTGAGCCGCGTCGTCGAAGAAACTCTCTACTCGGCCATGGAAGATTACGTCCTCGACATCATGATTGGCAAGGGCCCGGCCGCCCGCAGCGTCCGCCTGCCCCTCCCCCGTTTCACCCTAGTCGGCGCCACCACTCGCGCTGGCAGTCTAGCCAACCCCCTTCGCGACCGCTTCGGCCTCGTTTACCGCCTTGAGTATTATGCCATATATGATATAAAACAGATTATTTCTCGCTCCGCTCGCATTCTTGACCTCTCTCTCACCGACGAAGCCGCCGACCTCCTCTCCCAGCGCGCCCGGCTCACCCCTCGCATCGCCAACCGCCTCTTGAAGCGCGTCCGCGACTACGCCGAGCTCAACAACGACGGCAAAATCGATCTCGGTATCGCCCAAAAGTCTCTCGAGCTGCTCCAAATCGACCACCTCGGCCTCGACTCCGCCGACCGCAACCTCTTAAAAACTATGCTCGACCACTACAGTGAGCGACCCGTCGGCGTCAAAACCATCGCCGCCCTCACCGGCGACGAAACTTCTACCATCGAAGATTACTACGAACCCTACCTCCTCCAAATCGGCCTCCTTGAGCGCACCCCGCGCGGCCGCGTCGTCACCGCCCGCGCCCGTGAGCACCTCTCTTAATTACGGGATCGGCGGATGAAATCCGTCTCTTTTTCTAGTGTCGCCCGCAAAACATAGCTCGAACACTTCCCGTCATTGCAACTTTCCGGCTCGTAATGCAGGCTCGAGCCCACGCTATTGACAAAATTCCCCGCGCTGTCAACCAAAAACCTCGGGTCCGCCCCGCGCAGCGCCTCTTCCGTCAACACCTCTGGGTAGTAGCCAAAAGTGAAGTGCTGCACATCTTCCAGCGCATAATAGATTGAATTAATCGCCGTTTTGTTATGGTCGTCGCGCGCATAAGCGTCCAAAGTCGCCTTCTGCATAAAAAAGAACACCACCGCTGCCCCGACAAAACAAATCGCAATCACTAGTTCAAGCGCTGTAAAGCCTTTCTTCGTCCTCATACCCCCATTATATCATAAAAATGTTGAAGCACCAGTCATCTGACCAGTGCTTCCTGCGCCTAACTGTTTAGTACCTGTCTTGTGATTTCCGCCAATTCGGCCAGTCTCGTATAGAACCGTTCCCTAAAATCCGCGTCATTGACCTTCTTGAAGAAATCACCGAGTGTTTGGCTTTTGTCGAGCCAACTTTTTAGGTCTTCGCCCGAAACGCCGTCCGACTTTACTTCGACCGCAAGTTGCAAAAATAGCAGCTTGTCGCCCGATGTCTCGGCCAAGTCTAGCCTGTTCAGAATCTCTGCTCTTTCCGCCTTGGTCTTTGCGCTTTCGCTTGCTTTTTGTCGCATATGTTTTCCTCCTGTGTTTGATTAGGCGCCTATTAAACTTCGCGCCCAAGATTAAAGAAAAATGAGGGGTTGAGCGTCTCGCTCCCCTCACTACCCTCCCCATTATATCACATTTCCCCCAAAGTCGACTACCCAGTCCTTCGCTAGCTCCATATTACACCACATCTTTCTCTTTTTGCCGCGAAACCACGACTTTTTCGATAAGTTTCCCACCCCTAGAGCCTCCAGAGGCCAAAATAAACCATAACCATTCACCCTTATGCTTGCAAAAGAGTTCCCACCCCGTTATATTTGTGCTATAATCACATTAAAGGAGAGGTTATGGCAAAGAAGGCAGAGCAAACAACTAGCCCCAGCGGTTTGGACGGCAAGGGCAAGGCGCTAGAGCTAGCGATGGAGCAGATTACCAAGCAGTTTGGCGATGGAGCGATTATGAAATTAGGCGAGACCCACAAGGCCGACATCGAGCTGGTGCCAAGCGGCGCCCTTTCCCTCGATCTCGCGCTGGGCGGCGGCTACCCCAAGGGGCGGATTATCGAGATTTACGGCCCCGAGAGCTCGGGTAAAACCACTCTTGCCATGCATGCCGTGGCCGAGGTTCAAAAAGCCGGCGGCGCGGCCGCTTTTATTGATGCCGAGCACGCTTTTGACCCATCCTATGCTAAAAAAATCGGCGTCGATACCGAAAAGCTGGTCTTTAGCCAACCCGACAGCGGCGAGCAGGCGCTTGAGATTTGTGAAACTCTCGTTCGCAGCGGCGCCGTTGACATCATCGTTGTCGACTCGGTAGCTGCCCTCACTCCGCAGGCCGAAATCGACGGCGACATGGGCGATTCTAACATGGGCCTCCACGCCCGCCTGATGAGCCAAGCCATGCGCAAACTCACCAGTATTATCAGCAAAACCCGCTGCACCGTCATTTTCATTAACCAGATTCGTATGAAAATCGGCGTCATGTTCGGCAACCCCGAAACTACCACCGGTGGCAATGCGCTCAAGTTTTATGCCTCGGTCCGGCTTGACATCCGCCGCATCGGTCAGCTCAAATCGGGCGAAGACATTATCGGCAACCGCACCAAGATTAAAGTCGTCAAAAACAAGATTGCCGCCCCTTTCCGCACCGCCGAGTTCGACATCATGTATAACGAAGGCATCTCGCGCTTCGGCGACCTGCTCGACCTCGCCGCCGACCGCGGCGTCGTCATCAAAAGCGGCGCGTTTTACAAATATAACGACCAAACTATCGGCCAAGGCCGCGAAGCCGCCAAGCAATTCCTTCGCGACAACCCGAAAATCACTGGCGAAGTCGACCAAAAGCTCCGCCAAGAACTCTCCGCCGGCTCAGCCAAATAGCTCTAACTCTGTTTGAACCATCGCCACCTCCGCCGCCGAAACCCCCAGTTTCTCCGTAATTTCCGTCGCGCTCGCCCCGCTCTTCACCATTTTTTGTATATTTTGCGAGCGAGGGGTGGTGCCCGGTGGGGACCCCGCCCCCGGGTTTTTCGCAGAAAAAGAGGGGGATGGGGAGGACCCGTGCGGCAGGACCCCGAGCACTGCGATAGACGTGAAAAGTCGAATTTTGTTAGGGTGGGCTTCAAGTAGCGACAGGCAACCCGCGCTCATTTTGTCCGTCAACCTGCCCGGCACCACAAAAACTGGCCGCCCCTGTTTCATCGCATGCCGCGCCGTCGCTAAAGTCCCCGATTTTGCCGCCGCCTCAACAATAACCACCGCATCGGCCAGCCCCGAGACTATCCGGTTTCGCTCCAAAAAGTGCCACGGACTAATCTTAGTGCCATCTGGGTGCTCACCGATAATTGCTCCACCATCCGCCAAAATCCGCTCGCCTAAACCTACGTTTTGCGGCGGATTTATCCTATCCACCCCGCCCGCCAACACCGCAGCCGTATAGCCACCGCCATCTAGCGCTCCTCTGTGCGCCGCCGCGTCGATGCCAATCGCCAACCCCGAAATCACCGCCGCCCCCCGCCTCGCCAGCTCATAAGCAATATTATAGGCCGCTTCTTCCCCATATTTCGTCGGTTTCCGTGTCCCCACAATCGCCACTGTCAACGGCCGCTGCTCCGGCAGCTCGCCCCGCACAAAAAACTCAATTTCTCCCGGAAAATGCGCTAAAAAACCATTTTCAGCTTTTGTCAACTGTCTAGTTGTCCCCATTTCTCCCCTGTTTCTTTAACATAAGCTCAATTATCATGGTATAATCATTGTATTTATAAGAAAATAACCAAAAAGTATTGACTTATGCACTTAGCTGTGATATAATGGTGAGGAGTTAAGGAGTAGCCTTAATCGGCCTCCTCTAACCCGCACCTAAATAAACTATAACATATTTCAGGATAAAGTAAAGGCTTTATTAGGCGGTATATCCGCCGGTTATGCTTGGTCTTTACCCCTGAAAGGTGTTGCCTGCTTCTGTACCTTCCTCGGGCTCTAAAATTTATTTTCGAGCCAAAAAGTAATCTTACCTCCACTTTTTGATGGTTATGGAATCAGGACAACCCCTTTGAACGGCAGACCCCAAGGATAATGAGGTGGGTCATGCTCCACGGTGGTGGGCCTAAAAGGCGAGTCGAAGGGTCAAATCGCCAGCGAAGCCCACCCTCGCTGGCGTTTTGACGCCCCGAAACTAGCAAAAGCAATTAAAAATCCCCCGAATCATCCGGTTTCGGGGGATTTTTGTCTTTAGTACGCGCTAAACGGCCTCGTGCAGCATCTTCATCATGCGGCGTTCAAATTCAATCGTGAAGTCGAACTCCTCAGTGCAACCGCCATAGCGGTCGAAGAATTCGCCCAGCGTGTCGCATCCCTTAAGGACGTCCGCGATTTCCGCCTCTGAGACATTTCGACAACCTTTGCTGAGGAATACCCCTAACGACTCTCTCGCAATCATGCCTCGGTTCGCTTTACTGATGGGTATGTCGCGCAATACGGTATTTGCGTTTTTGGCCCTTTCAACCGCTTCGGCCAAGATTCTGTCCTCTGGTTCGCTTCTCTTTATAGTTGCCATAGCTACCTCCTCTGGCGCGTACTCTTAAGGTTCGCGCCTAAAATAGAATACTTTGGGCCAGACGCGCCACCGCTTCTTCCCACATTATATCATACCCAAACCGGCAAAAATATGGTAAAATAAGATTATGAAAAAACTTCCCATGGTGGCGATTGTCGGCCAGACCAACGCCGGCAAAAGCGCGCTTTTTAATCGCCTGACCAAAAGTCGCGAGGCTATCGTCGCCTACGACCCCGGCACCACGCGCGATCGCGTCATGCGTCGCCTCGCCCTCGGCGACCAAGAGGTCATGCTGGTCGACACCGCCGGCCTCAAAGACCCCGAAGACGACTTCGAGGCCACCATCCAAGACCAAATCGACGACGCCATCGCCAGCGCCGACCTCATCCTCCTCACCCTCGACTCCACCCTCTACCCCAACGACGACGACAAAAAAATCGCCAAAAAAGCCCTCAAATCCGGCAAAAAAGTCATCCTCGCCCTCAATAAGTCCGACCTGGGCGCCAGCCTCCCCGAATCCGAGTTCCTCCGCCTCGGTATTAAAGACATCATCAAAATCTCCGCCGAGCACAACACCGGCCTCCCCAAGCTAAGAGAAATGATTCGCGAAACCTTGCCTGCCGCCCTGCCGCAACCCGGGCCGGAGGTCGTTGCGCAGGCTACGGCCGAGCATGAGGTGGCGCCCACCCATGACGATGGGCTGGGCGAACACCGTACCGACGGCTTGGGGGCGGAGGGCGGCGAGAGTAGCGGCGTAGTTAAGCTCGCTCTAATTGGTCGCCCCAACGTCGGCAAAAGCTCACTTTTTAACTCGCTCGCTGGCAAACAGCAGGCCTTAGCGAGCGCCCAAGCCGGCACCACGCGCGACGTCAATCGCGCCGAACTACGCTTCTACGGCCGTCAATTCGAGATTCTCGACACCGCCGGCGTCCGCCGCCGCGGCAAACAAGAAGTCGGCGTCGAAAAATTCTCTGTCATGCGTACGGCCAGCGCCATCCTTGAGTCCGACATTTGCGTCCTCGTCCTCGACGCCGCCGACCCCTTTGTCGCCTTCGACGCCTCGCTCGCCGGCGAAATTCTCGAAGCCGGCAAAGGCTTGATTTTAGCCGTCAACAAATGGGACCTCACTAGCGACCCCCAAGCCGCCGACAGCCTGCTAAACCGCCTCTCTCGCGACTACAAATTTGCCCCCTTTTCGCCCGTCGTCTTGGTCAGCGCCAAAACCGGCAAAAACGTCGCCCAGCTCCTCGAACTAGCCCTCAAAATCGACGAATCCCGCCATACTACCATCAAAACTTCCGACCTAAACCGCGTCCTGCTCGACGCCGTCTCGGCCCACCCGCCCACCGGCGGCCGCCCGCCGCTGCCTCGCCCGCGCTACTGCGTCCAAACCGACGTCGCGCCACCTTGGTTCGTCATTTACGGCTCCAACTTGACCAAACTCCACTTTTCCTACCAAAGATACCTCGAAAATGAGCTCCGCGCCGCCTTTCCGTTCTTCGGCACCCCTATCAAATTCAGTCTCCGCGATAGCGGCGGCCACGAAAAGCGCTACAAAAGCCCGAAAGGCCGCCCATGAAGCTAATCGTCGGCCTCGGCAACCCCGGCGCCACCTATCTCTGGACACGGCATAACCTTGGTTTTATTGCTCTTGACTTTTGGGCGATTAAGTTGGATGCTAAGTGGGCTGATAAACCCAAATGGCAGGCTGAAATCGCTGAAACTAGCGTTAATGACGAAAAGGCTCTCCTCGTCAAACCTCAAGCTTTTTACAACAAGTCCGGCGAAGTTGTCCAACAGATAGCTAACTTCTATAAAATCCCTGTTAGCGACATTCTGGTTGTTTGTGATGATTTCGACTTGCCTTTCGGCGAAATCCGTTATCGTCAGGGGGGCTCCTCTGGTGGTAATAACGGCCTCTTCTCAATTATATCACACATGGGCGAAAAAGTCAAGCGCGTCCGCATCGGCAGCGACAATCCTTCGCGCGCCCAGCTCGGCGATGCCGATTTTGTCCTCGCTAAACTCACCGACGCCGAAAAGGCCGCCCTCCCTGACCTCTTGCCCCAAATCGTCGCCAAAATCCAGCAGGTTGCCTTTTAAGACCAACTATGATATAATATGGTTATGCATAAAAGCCCCAAAAACTACCTCGTTCCGACCGTGCTCGAGTCCACCCCTGATGGCGAGCGCGCTTTCGACATCTATTCCCGCCTTTTGAAAGACCGCATCATCTTCCTCGGCGAAGCGGTCGACCGCCATATCTCCAACCTCGTCATCGCCCAGATGCTCTTCCTCGAGCACGAAGACCCCAAAGCCGACATCAAACTCTACATCAACACCCCCGGCGGCAGCGTCTACGACGGGCTGGCCATCTTGGACACCATCAGCCTCGTCAAGCCCGACGTCCAGACCATCGCCGTCGGCCTCTCGGCCAGCATGGGCGCCCTGCTGCTTTCCGCCGGCACCAAGGGCAAGCGTTTTGCCCTGCCCAACGCCCGGATTATGATCCACCAACCATCCAGCGGCACCGAGGGCAAAATCACCGACCAAGAAATTTCCCTGCGCGAGAGCGTCGCTCTGAAAAAGAAGTTGAACCAAATCCTCGCTGATAACACCGGCAAACCCTTTAAAACCATCGAGCGCGATACCGACCGCGACTACTGGCTCTCCGCCGATGACGCCGTCGACTACGGCCTAATCGACCAAATCCTCACCCGCTAACGCCCGGCGCTCCGGGATTTGACTTCTGCCCTCCCCCCATGTTAATATATTAGCATGGCACACAGTTTTGCCGCAATTTTCGAGTTCAACCTCGCTTTTTTGCTGGCTGCTATTCTCATCGTCGGCGTTTTAGTTTTCGCCGCCATTAGCCTGACCTCGCATAAAGTCGTCAAAGTCGACACTGTCCGCTATCAGGCCGATTTTCTCGCCATTGAAAACTCTCTGGACAAAATGCAACCCAAATCTTGGAACGAGACCGTCCTCGAGCTCGATAAAATGCTCGACGAAGTCCTCCGCGAACTCGGTTTCCAAGGCGAAAACATGGCCGACCGCCTCAAAGCCGCCAATTCCAGCATCAAAAACATCAACGCCGTCTGGTACGCCCACAAATTACGCAACGAAATCGCCCACACCCGCAAGTTCTCAGTCGGCTTCGACCAAGCCAAACGCGCCGTCACTGTTTATCGCCGCGCCCTGCAGGACCTCGGCGTCATCTAAATATCATCTTGGTAGCGGGTACAGGATTCGAACCTGTGGCCTTGAGCTTAGAAGTCTCCTGCTCTATCCAGCTGAGCTAACCCGCCAAATCAACCACAAATGGAGCCGCCTGTCGGGCTTGAACCGACGACCTACGGTTTACAAAACCGTTGCTCTACCACTGAGCTAAGGCGGCCTACCGCTATTATATCACAACCCTCGACTTTTCTTTCATCACCTACTTGCATTGTCAAACCGCCTATGCTAAACTAAAGTAAACAAGGAAAAGGGAAGGTAGAGCATCATGAGTAAAGCAAACACGCAAAATGCTATGGGGGGGGGCATTCAATGCCTAATCTCCGCTGCCTCATCCTCTCTCTCCTTAGCCTCACGCTGATCATCACCCTCGGCCTTCATCTATCCCCCCTCACCACCTACTCCATAGACACCGACACAGCCTCTGCCAACATCCACGCCACAGTCTCCGAAAGCATCACCATCACCGCCATCAATAACCAAGCCATCGACTTAACTCTAACTGGCACTGACATTTCTACAGGTGGCTATAGTACAGGCACCCATACAGTCC
>WRLC01000001.1 GCA_009777795.1 Candidatus Saccharimonadota bacterium | reverse complement strand
AGGCCGCTTGAGCCCTGATTGGTGAACGAGCCAATGCTGAAGTAGCCGGCGTAAAGGTACAAGCCCTGCGCAAATAGCCCAACGCCCGGCGGATTGCTGTTTGGGTTATTCGTTGCCCCACCATTAATTGTGTTATTTAGTAATGTGAATTCTCCAGTTGTCGCAGCTCCTGTCGGCAGCCTCCAACCTGCCGGGCATATACTTACATCTGGATCTGGTTGAGTGGCTGCCGTTGTTTGGCAGGCGGCGGACTGTCCGGCCATGGCTGTGCACCAACTATAAAGGTAGCCGAACTGAGCTCGGGTACTGGTTGGGCGGGCATCGGCGGTGGTGTTGTTGATACCGACACCTCCATCAGTTGCTCCCGATGGGTCAGTACTGCCGGATGTTGGGTTGGCGTTCAGTGGTATCCAATAGCACATGGTGGTTGGATTGGCTGCCATTGTTGCGTTATTGCCGTAGCAGGCTTGGCCACTGGCGATGTTGCCATTGGCCGATGAACCCAGTGTCATGCCACTGATGGCGTCGCCATAAGTATTGCTGCCACCCCCAGCATAAGCAAGGTTAGTCTCCATCCAGCACAAATCAGTCCCGCCAGTTCCAGTCCCCGGAATCTTCCTCACCCAGTAGGTATTGCCATCACGCGCATCCACCGCCCGCGTCCGAACGGTCGGGCAGTTAGCGGCAGTGATCGTTTGCATCGGGTCGCCCGGCTCTGGTTCACCTCCACCGGGCGCACTGTTTAGCGTCCCCGATACCACTACTACACCCGAATACTCACCGGTTGGCATTGTGCTCCCTGCCGCTACCGCAAAGAAGATATTATATAGGTCGTCTGTTGTGTTCGCTTCTGTTGTCTCAGCAAAGACTTCCGCACTGGTCGGCACCGCCGCATAGAGTGCAGTGTTAGTTGCATTGGTGCTGCCAAGCACTTGGTAGGTATCATCAAAGCCAAAGTCAAAGCCTAGCGTCTGAGCATTCGGTATGGCAAATCCCCAGGCCCCGCCAGAGGTTTGGGGTTCAAATATGGCGGGGCTAGCTAGGGTGCCGACAGTCGGCGTGATGTGGGCCAGAGCATCGGCGGTGGATAGATTGCCGCTACTCGGACCCTCGATTGTTGCGCTGTAGCCGTAGATACCGTCCGTACTGATGGCATAAGTGATGCAATCGGCTACGATGCTTTCACTTCTCGTTTCCATTGCTAGTTGCGAGTTGGCTGCATCATAGTTCGCGCAGGTCGAATCTGTGAGCGAGGTGATGGAGAGCGACCCGGCTACGTTGCTGATTACTACAGTATTACTCAGCCCATCATCCGCACTAGCTGGCCGAAACGAGTCCGCTATCGCGCCGGACATAATAAAGAAAGTCGCGGCTATCAAAGTCGCGACGGATATTCTACGCGCTAAGGAAACTCGGGCGTCAGCCCTTAAAGACCCCCCCCCCCTTCTCTGGAAATCTTCACTTTTTCTCATCTTTTGCCCTTACCTTCCCTTATCATTCCTTCTTTCCTCCATTTTACCACAACCAATATCCGCCTGTCAACTAACTTAACCACAATCAATATGCTCCCCACCCCCGATATGCTATGATAAGTTGTGGGTATAGCGTGTTCGTGAACGGGTGATGGCTTCATGAACGGCAGGCAGAGGCTGCTAGAAGCCAAGAGAGGAGGAATATGTCGATAACGTTAAGGATTTTATTCTTGCGCATCACTGTTTCACTTTCCGGGCGGCAACGCTAAAAGAAACTAGCTACTTGACGTAGCCAGTTTCAAACCCATACGAGGAGCTATCACCTTTGCAGGTAGTTCCTTTAACGCCATTATATCAAATCGTAAGCGTAATGTCAACCCCCCCCCCGAGCACCCGCCCAGCAAAAAGCCCCCAAACGGGGGCCTTTCTGCCTAATAACTTTACGCCTTAGCCGAGCGTCAGAACAGTATATATACTAGCTCAGTGTCCGGCACTTCCTCCATTTTACCACAACCAATATGCCCTCGTCAATACATGTGCTATAATAGAACCCCATGGCAACCCTAGCGATAAAAGACTTCATCGAGAAATATCGTGCTGTCTATAAAACCTTCACACCAGTCTATTGCCCTGCGTTGAAAACCAAAATTATTTTTCAATTCCGAAGGTTTTAACCACCTCATATTCAAGGGCGGCAAGAAACGAACGGACAGGGTGGTTATCAACCGCCTGCCTATCTTGTTGCTAGCCGTACCGGTTATTAAAAACTGCCCCAAGACTATCGAAACTCGTATTCGTGAATAAATTATCGAAGGCAAAACTGTCAAAACTACTTATTATGCTCTCGAAGCCATAGTTGGTAAAAGCGAGACCAGAGTCCGCGTGATTGTGCGCCGAGTCGGCGCGAATGGCTCTTATAACTTCTTCTCTATTATGAAATACAACTAAAAAATCCCGCCAAGCGGGATTTTTTAGCGTAGCTGGCTGCTGACTTAGGAGTTTTCCTTGGTCGTTGCTAGGGGCGGGCCCCCACCAACTACACTTCCATTATATCACACTGCTTACGCTATGTCAAGTCCTACCGGCTTACGCCTTCACCCGTTCGCTCAGCATCTCGCGATAATTATCTGGGTCCTGCAACTCATGGAATACCTGCACCGCAACTACCTCTAACTGATAGTTGTCTATAATATACAAAATAGCCACCTTGTGCTTGTCCATATTTACCCGCCGAACACCATTAGCTTCGTCAAATATCGGATAGCGCTCAGGAAAGACCTCCAGCTTCTTCACCGTCGCATAGGCCGCAGCTTGGAATCGCTTTGCCGAGCTAGTGTCCACCAAATCCTCGTAGTAAGCTCGTAAGTCGGCAATATCTTTTGCAGCTTCGGTCGTAATCTTTGTGCTATATTCGCGCACGCTTAGTCCTAATCAGCTGGAAGTGCCTCTCTGTCAATTTACGCGCCTCCGCCAGCGATAGCCGATTCTTTGGGTTTTTAGCCAACTCCAAGCGCCGCCCTAACTCCGCCCTAAACTCCGGGCTCGCTGTGTCCACATTCAATACTTTGCTCTTCATGGCTATATTATATCATATTGCTCCCCACCCAACAAAAAGCCCCCAAACGGGGGCCTTTCTGCCTAATAACTTTACGCCTTAGCCGAGCGTCGGAACAGTATATATACTGTCATCAACCCCAGCGCCAGTAGCGCCACCACGCCACCGAGGAACATATCCTCCCGCGCAAAGGTAAACCATCCGCCACCTAGCCCAGTGTCCGGCACTTCTGGCTCGGTCTCTACTGGCATCCGCGCCCGAATCGTCGTGCTCACCACCACATTGCCGTCCCCGTCTTTACCGCTTACCGTAATCACCACGCTACCATCTTCATTCGCCGGGAAGCTATCCTTATTCACCGTACAAACCACCATCCCCGACCCCGGCACCGTAATCACACACGAGCTCGTATCCACCTCTTGCCCATTAATCTTCAACCCCAAGCTATTCACATCGTTATAAGAAACCGCCACCTGGAACGTATTACCCTTCGGCAACGTCCACACGCCACCCGCATAGCTACCGCCCGGAATCCCCACCGTCAAGCTCGGCGCATGCTCGTTAAAGAAGTTGACATCCACATAATCCCCCACACCCGCTTGTGTCATCGTCCCACCAATATTGTTGTAGCCAATCGCCATCAACCGGTGCGCCCCCTCTTGGCTAGTCGAAAAGCTCGCATCAAAGTTCTCGGTCGACCACGCGCCCGGCGTTGCCACCGTCGCACTCGACACATAGCCCACACCGTTCGGGTTCGCCGGGTTCACTTGCCCACAAATCGCAATCTCCGCCCCATAACAATTGTAGAACCGCAGCTCCTCGGCATTTATCGTGTTCACCTGCACCGTATAGTTCGGATCCGTAATCACCGCCCCATCCAGCGGGTTAGTAATCTCCACAATCGTCGCCTTTTCGCTGATATGCACCGTGACTTCCCCGTCTGTTGCCTCCATCCGGTCGTTCAAAAACCCAGCCGCGCCCACCGCGGCCAAAATCACCGCACTCGCGAGTAAAGTGCCTATAATCTGTTTTTTCATACTGCCTTTCCTTTTTCTTTGCATTTTTATTGTTTATTTATATTACCCTCCCCATTATATCACACCAAAACGCTTATGTCAATACCTTTCTCGCCACTTTTTTCCACCCCAAGCCCAACACCTCGGACCGTTGGGTTTGGGGGGCTAAAATTTGCGGAGTGCGGCGTCGAGTTGGGGGTCTCGGAGGGCGTGGATGTCGTCGGCGGTCATTTCAACTTCGATGTCGGGCGTGATGCCTTGTTTGCTGAGGTCAATTCCGCCCGGCGTTAGCCAGCGCGCCGTGGTCACTTTCAGCAGCCCGCCGTAGCGTAGCGGCACTTGCGACTGCATGCTACCCTTGCCAAACGACGTCGCGCCCAATAGCCGCGCCGCGCCATGGTCATTTAGCGCCGCCGCCAAAATCTCGCTCGCGCTCGCCGTACCGCCGTCAATCAAAATCACCGTCTGCCGCCCGGCCAATGGCTGGCTCGCCCCAATCGAACGCAAGGTCCGCTCGCCCGCCAACGTCCGCTCGGTCAAAACCACTTGGTTGGCTAGCCAGAGCCCGGCCACCTCTTGCGTCGCCCGCACATAGCCACCGCCATTGCCCCGTAGATCGAGCACAATATTCATAATATTCCGCGCCCGAATCTCCTCGGCAATCGCCCGCATCAGCTGCGGCGTGTCGTTGTCAAAGCGGTAGATATGGATAATCGCCACCCCGTCCTGATAGTCGGCCGTGGCACTGACATTATTAATCCGCTCCCGCCGCAGTGTCAGCTCCAGCTCGCGCTCGCCCCTTAGAACCGTGATTTTCACCTCCGACCCCGCCGCGCCGCGCACTTTTGCCGCCACAAAATCGGCGTCCCGCCCCAGCATGCTCTCGCCATCCACCGCGATAATCTCATCAAACTTCTGCACGCCCGCCCGCACCGCCGGATTGTCCGGCAAAGTCCGTAAAATCAGCACCCGGCCATCCCGCACGCCGATCTCCACGCCAATCCCCGCCCCCACATCGCCCGACAAACTAGCTTGAAAAGCCCGGTTTTCCTCCGCCGTCATAAAAACCGTATAGGGGTCGCCGGCCGCCTCAACCAAGCCCCGCTTGGCACCCTCCAGCAAACGCTGCCGGTCCAGCGGCCCGTCGAAATTATAGACCAACTCATCATAAACCTCCTGCAAACTGGCAAAATCCAGCGCGTCGCTCTTCTGGAAGCCGAAAAACGGCTTCACCTCGCGCCAAATCCCCGGGAAATTCAGCCCAATCACAAACCCCACCACCAATGTCAGCCCCGCTACCCCCGCCAACCACTTGCTATTCCATACCTTCGGTTTCTCACTCATACTACCCATTATACCACACACCTCTCAGCCAAGAACCCTTGCAATTATAATTTTGATATGATATAATAAGAGCACAAGAGCCCGAGCAGCGTTGCAACGCAAGTTCGGGTTTTTATTTTGTTATTTCAAGCACCTGCCCGCTTTTCGTGATGACTACTAAGCGTTTTGCCCGCTTGATAATTCTAAATTGATACTCGGCTTCGCGCTTAATCTTGGACTGGTGGACTTTCGAGCGGCGAGAATCCAAAATTACATTGGGCGATTGTCGCGCCGCGGCTTGAAGCTGGTGTTGGATATTATGCTTACCGCGCCCCGTCGGGCTTTTCAGCTCCCAATGGATACCGTCTATACAAAAATCTGGCGTCTTATGCCCTGAACGTTTGACAAACTCTACGTCTGTCTTAAAAAAGTCGGCAAGCAGATTGGCAGCCGTAATCTCAAACTGCTCGGGAAACGGTATAATACCAGCTGGTATTATGACTTGGTGCTTACTCATAGTGCATATTATACCAGATATATCAATCTATTACAACACGGCCTTTGCGGTAGGCTTCCAGCCGCCGCCCGAGCTCCGGATAGCGCACCACTTCCTCGAAATTCGCCATAAACTTCGCCGCCGCCTCTCGCGCCTGCCCGGCAAAGTCCGGACTTTCCACGAGCAGCGCCAAGTCATCATTAGTCAAAAGCTCGCTCTTGCCATGCTGCCGGTGGCTACTCACTAGCTCCAACCGCCGGCCAATTTTCCGCCGCTCCAGATCCAGCTCCGCCAGCGCAAACCCATCCTGACTCGCCGCCACCTCCAGCAACCGCTCCGGCATCTTTTCCTCGTCGCTCGCCACAAAATAACAAACGCTCTTTTTCTCGCCTCGCCCCACCCGGCCCCTCAGCTGGTGCAACTGGCTTAAGCCAAACGCCTCCGCATCGCGAATCACCATCAACGTCGCGTTTTTGTTGTCCACTCCCACCTCAATCACCGACGTCGCCGCCAAAATCTTCGTTTTGCCCTTCGCAAAGTCCCACATTTTCCGCTCTTTGCTTTCCGCATCCATCCCGCCATGCAAAAAATCCACCGCCTCGCCAAAGCTTTTTTTAAGCTCCTGCACCTCCCGCTCCAAGTTCGTCCGCCCGGCGCTTCCCGCTTCCGGCACCGCCCCCTCTCGAATCCGCGCACAGACATAATATACCTGCTCACCCCGCGCCAAGGTCTCCCGCATCACCTTCTGAATCGCCCCCATCTCAATCGGTTTGGCCGTCCGCGACTCAATTTCCGCCCGGCCCGCCGGTTTTTGCCGGATTATCGACACCGCCAAATTGCCATGCGCCGCCAAAAACAAGCTCCGCGGGATCGGCGTCGCCGTCATCGACACCAAATGCGGCAACACTCCCCCCCGCATCAAAGCCGTCCGCTGCCCCACGCCAAAGCGCTGCTGCTCGTCCACCACCGCCAACGCCAAATCTTTAAACTCCACTCCTTCCGTCAAAATCGCCGTCGTTCCGATTACAATCTGCGCCCGGCCCGCCGCGATTTCCTGCCGCACCTGCTGCTTATCCGCGCTCCCGCCAGTCAAAAGCCGCGCCAAAAGCCCCAGCTCGCCAAATAGCTTGACAAAACTCTCATAATGTTGTGCTGCCAAGACACTCGTCGGCGCCAAAATCACCGCCTGATGTCCCGCCATCGCCGTGTAAACTGCCAACGCAAAAGCCACCGCCGTCTTGCCCGACCCCACATCACCCTGAATCAACCGGTTGGTCGGCCGCCCCTCGGCCAAATCCTTCGCCGCCTCCCTTAGCGCCCGGCGCTGGTCCTCCGTCATCTCAAATGGCAATACTTTCACTATTTTGTCAAGCGCCGCCTCGTCGTAGGCTATCGCCACGCTCGTCATTTTCGCCATCTCGCGCGCGTCCAACTCGCCCGCCAAATACATAATAAACAACCGCTCAAACGCCCGCGCCCGCCGCGCCGCCTCCACCTGCGCCTCGTTTTCCGCAAAGTGCAACGCATAAAGCGCCCGGTAATGTGGCCAAATTCCATAATCCGCGAAACTCGGCATCACCTGCGGGAATTTATTAAAGTATCCCCTTAGACCATGCATCACCCGGCCAATCCCCCTCGCCGAAAGCACCTTATTAATCGGCCCGTACACCGCCACAAACTGCCCCCGCTCCCGCAAAAGCTTCTCGTCGATAATCTTCGTGCTCGTAATCCCAAACGAATCCCGGTAAAAGCCAAACCGCCCATGCACCAAAATCTCCCCCTGCCCCCACTGCGCGAGCAGCCGCTCGATATACGGCTGATTAAACCACGTCGCCTTCACCGCCCCTGTCTCGTCCGCCAATTCCGCCGTCGTAATCAGATATTTTCGCACCTGCCGCGTCGCCACCCGCTGCACTCTGCCCCGCACCAGCACCATTTGCCCGTCATATTCCACCAAATCGCCGATCTTCGGCGTCGTCCGATAGTCGTCGTAGCGCCGCGGCAACACTCCCTCGATAAAATCCCCCAACGTCAAAATCCCCAACTCCCTTAAATCCGCCGCGCTCTTCTTGCCAATGCCGCTAATTTCCCCCACCGGCCTCACCAACAACTCTTCGCCCGTCATTTAGATTACGCCCAAAATCCCACTTAGGCAAAACGCCGTATCCTGCCATTTTTCCACCGTAATCGCCCGGATGCCCATTTCGATTACCGGGTAGTCATTGCCGCCCGGCTGCGTCATATCGCCGAAATATAATATATCTTCCTTCCCCACCCCTAGCGCTTGCATCAGTTTTGTCATGCCAAACACCTTATTTCTGCCCGGCACAAATGCGTTAATTGTCGTCGTTCCGCCCACTTCAAACTCAAATTCCGGCACCAATTCCGCCGCTCGCGCCGCAATTTGGTTCCGCTTCGTCATATCCGGGTCCCAAGCCTCCTTTTCCGCCAAGCCCGCTTTCTGCCCCAGCGCCGAATAGGCCACCATGCTCTCGCGATTTTCGATAATTTCGTCGCCATTGGTCAATTCCACCCAGTAGCCCAGCTCCCGCGCCGCCTTTTCCAGCGCCGCACTAATCGCCGCCACCTGCTCCTCGGTCAACGCCTCGTTATAAACTTGCCGCCACTCGCCGCCCTCGCGCTTATAATATTGTGTCCCCTGCCCCACCATCAAGTGCAAATTAGCCAGCTCCGCCTCTGTCGCGCCCGAGCTCGCCAGCGGCTCGATTACCTGCACCTCAAACTGCCCATACTTCTGCCCCGAAATCACGCACACCTGAAAATCTCCCAAAATCTGCCGCAAAATCGCCGCCATCGCCGCCGGAATCGGCATCTTCGACTGATTCAACGTCTTATCCAAATCAAACGCCAGCACCTTCTTCATCCTACCTCCTCATTTCACCCATTATAGCACAGTAATTTATTTCTGCGCGACCGTGTCGCTTGGCGCGTCGCAACGGAAGCCCTCGGCCTTCCATCGCTGCTCCAAATCCTCACGCTTATAATTAGCCGTCAAGCTGCCATCCGGATTGCGGTCCGGCACTAGGCCAAACTGCGCCAGCTGCGCATCGTCCAACTGGCTATTCATTAGCTTCGTCGACAAACTCATCTGGATGCCCCCCGACTTCGACCCGCCCCAGCGCACCAAAAACCCTCGCTTATTTTCCGGGAACTTCTGGTTCAAAATCCGCTTATATTCCTCAATTTTCTTGTTCAGCGCCGCCTGATCTTTAAAAGTATTCGGCCCGAAACTAAAGATATTCGTTGTAAACAGTTCGTCCGGCACATTTTGCGCCGTAAAGGTTATCCGTCGCTCCACCGCCATATTCGTGAAGCCCTTAAACCCATACATTTTGTCCGTCGCAAAATCCGCCCGGCAAACCAAATCACTGATTTTCGCATCCACCTCTGCCGAATTATCGCCTTCTGGCAATTCCGGCCCCTGCTCTTGCTCCTCCACCCCGGCAATTTTGTCCGGCGCCACCACATCGCCCGCCGATTTTGTCCAAACAAAGGTCAAAACCACCAGCGCCACCACCACAGCCGCCCCTGCTAGGCCGGCAATCGCCGCCGCTGGGTTCTGCCGGATTTTATCCGTCATCGCCGCTGCCCGCGCCTTCGCCGCTAAGCCCACTGCCGCCGCCTTCGCCTTCAACCGCTCGCTCGCCCCACTCATCACCACCGTCGGCATCTCCGGCGCCACCTCTGGCATCTCCGCCATTACATCTGCCGCGCTCACCGCCCCCAACCCAGTCGTTTCCGCCACCTCTGACGCCGCCGTCTCCACCTCCGCGCCCACACTCGCCGCGCCCGCACTCGCCGCGCCCGCAGCCGCCCCAGCGCCCAGCTTTTTCTCCCATGGCGCAAACTTATCCCGCAGGTTTATCACCATCTCGCCATCTTCGTCCACCGGTGGCAAAGGCATGAAACCATGCTCTTCTGGCTTATAATTCTTCTTCCCCATTATTTCTCTCTTTTCTCTCTACTATTTAAGAGGTGGCTTTCACCACCTCTACCCCCCATATTATATCACACCTCCCACCCCATGTCAAGCTTAACGCCATATTCAAACATAATTGTGGCTAGGGCGCAGGGATTCGAACCCCGGAATGCCAGGACCAAAACCTGGTGCCTTACCGCTTGGCGACGCCCTAGCGTGCCTTGATTATACCATCTTAGTCGTTCGTAAGCAAGTAAATAAATGCCCCTGCCACCGCGCCGAACGTCGCAATCAAAATCCCCAGCAGTACCAATAGCCCAGTTGAAGCCTTCTTTCGCGACGCCGGGCGGCGCTTCTCAGTCAAAATCCGCGCTTGCTCCTTCTGCTCCCCCCGTTCCTTCTTCTGCTCGCGCTCTTTTTCCTTTTCCCGTTCCTTTTCCTGTTTCGCCTCTTCCCGCTCGCGCTCTTTTTCCTTTTCCTTCTCTTTCTTCTGCTCTTTTAGCTCGGCCTTGTCCGCCACTAAATCATCTTCAATCAGCATGCCGGCCAACTCGCGCTCCGACTTGCTCGCCCGCACCGCCACGTGTTCCGGCACATCGTCCGACAACGGCGTCTTTTCCACCTTAACGCCCGGCAAAAATGGCGCGAGCTCCGGCTTCTCGCTCAAAAAATCCTCGGCCGCCTCTTGCGGTGAAGCCGCCGGGTCCTCGATAATCGCCTCGCCCTCCGCGTAAGCCACCAAATCATCAACGTTTAGCTCCTGTGGCAAATCCTCGCCCAGCTGCCCATCGCCCTTGTCCAGCTCACGGTCAACTAGCTCCGCAATGCTCACTGTCGGTGGCTCGGGCGCTTTCTCGACCTTCTTGGTAATAATCTTTTTCACCTTCCGCCGTGTCGAACGCGCTCGCACCGGCGCCGGGCGCTTCACCGCGCCAGCTTGGATGACATCAATGTATTTTGGCGTCTTTAACGCCGCCGCCGAAGTCGACTTGGAGCTAGCCCGCTTTTCTGAAATCACTTGGTCCAACGCGTCAAAATCAATCTCCATTTTTTCTTACCTCAACAATTCTATTTTGTCTAATATATCACGAAACGAGTAGAGATGCAAGCTCGCCCCGCCGACCAAAAAGCCCTCTGCCTTGGTCGCCCGGGCATAGGCCGCCACGTTGTCCGAGTCCACGCTGCCACCATAGAGCAACTTCACCCTTTTCGCGTTGGCCGCGCCAAACATCACCTTCACCTCGTCGCGAATAATCTCAAACATTTTTGCCGCGTCCTGCGGATCACACAACTTGCTACCGCCAAAGCCCGAAATCGCCCAAACCGGCTCGTAGGCAACTATCACCTCGCCCAAACGGTTCGATGCCACACCGGCCAAGCCCGCCGCCACCTGCGCCCGCACCACCAATTCCGCTTGCTTGCGCTCGCGCTCCAGCGCCGTCTCACCCACGCAGAGAATCGGCCGGATTTTGGTCGACAGCGCCGCCGCCACCTTCTGCGCACAGGCTTTGTCATGCTCATTATAATATACTCGCCGCTCCGAATGTCCAATCAAAGCATAGTCAACCAGCCCGATAATCTGCTCAATCCCCACCTCGCCCGTGCGGGCGCCATTCGGGTGGAAGTCGAAATTCTGCGCCGCAATCTGAATCTTGCAGTCCTCGGCCGCCGCCGCCTCAGCCATTTGCGCCAAAGCAATCTGCGGCGCCGCAATCACGATTTCCGTATCGGTCGGCTCTAACTTGCTAAACTTTTTCAAGTTTCTTAGCGCCTCCGTCGCCGTGAAGTTCATCTTCCAGTTTGCAACCAACAACATATACATATTATATAGCATAAGCAAACCAAAGCAAGACCCATTGTGATATAATAGCTTCATGTCCGGTTTAATTTTAATCGCCGTCGGTGCTGCCTTAATCTGTTTTGCCCTGCCATGGTTTGAGCTAAAGCGCACCCAAAAAGAGGAACGCACCCAAGGCCAGCTCGACAAACTCTGGACCATCTCTGACAACGCCCTCAAAGCCAAAAAAACCACCAAGGCCGAAAAGGCCCTCTTGACCATCCTCAAGTTCGACGAGCGCAACGCCGCCGCCTACAACCGCCTTGGCATTTTATACGCCAAAAACAAGCAGTTCAACGAAGCTCTCCAATGCTTCGAGATTGCCGAGAGCCTTGACTATTCTGTCAATACATTGCATAACATCGGTCTGGTTTACCTCGAGGTCGGCGATTTCGCCAAAGGCGCCATCGCCCTGCGCCAAGCCCTCCAAATTGAGGAGACCGTCCCCCGCCTGCTCGTCCTCGCCAAGGCCGAGGAGAAGATGGAAAACTACAAAACCACCGCCGAGATCTACGAGCGCGCTTGGGAACTCTCCAAAAAGCCCGACATCCTACCCAAGCTCCTCACCATCTACGAAAAGCTCGACGATACCGAGGCCAAACGCCGCATCATGACCCGCATCCGCACCGCCGAAAAGGCCGCCCTTGAGGCCAAACGCAAGAAGCCGATTGTCGGCAAACCGCTTGCCAAAAAGCGCCGCTTATGATACAGTAGTATTGTGCTGGGATAGCGAAGTGGTCAAACGCATCAGACTGTAAATCTGCCGCCTCACGGCTTCGCAGGTTCGACTCCTGCTCCCAGCACCACGAATAAGATTGATAATTTATACCACAGGTGCTGCCGGGGTAGGTTCTACGGCTGGTTGGGCCATCGCGGCGGCGTTGTGCTCTTGTTGGTACTGTTGCTCGCTAATCCGCGGGAAACGCAAGTAGAACACCGAGCCGCGGCCAACTTGGCTTTCGGCATAGAGCTTGCCGCCCATCGCCTCGGCCCGCTGCGCCGCGATAAACAACCCCAGTCCTGAGCCGCCCTGCTCTCTAGTGTCCGTATTGTCCACTCGGTAGAACTTCTGAAACACATGCGGCAAGTCCGCCTGCGGGATGCCAATCCCGGTATCTCGCACCGTTATCACCACTTCCTGCTCGTTGCCCACCGCACTGACATCAATCCGCCCGCCGGCCGGCGTATATTTGAAGGCATTCTCTAACAACTGGTTAACAATCTCACGCAAAAAGTTTGGGTCAATCTTCGCGTAGAGCAACTGCTTAATCCGCGTGTTGCTATTCGCCGACACCGGCACCGAATCTAGCGATAGAACCTGCTGTTTCTGCGCCGCCACCGACGCCGCTAGCACCACGATATCCGACAGAGTCGACCCTACCTCCAGCGCCGTAAACTGCGGCGTCATCTGATGGTCGGATAATCTCGTCGTGTCCAGCAGCTGCTGCAGCAAGGTCCCTAAATGCGTGGTCGCGTTATATGCCTTGGTAATATAATCTTTCGCCCGCGCGTCCAGCGTCGCGTTATTTGGGTCCAGCGCAATACTTAGATACCCCTCAATCGCCGCCACCGGGGTCCGCATCTCATGCGAAGCCGTCGAGACAAACGCCAACTGCTCATGGCTCTCTCGCACCTCGTCCGTGATATCGCTAAACACCACAATAATCGCGTCATCCTCCTGCGAATAGCTGACATGCAACACCACCGGAATCTTCGTTTTCTGCTCTTGGTTGAAAATCTTTAGCGTCCGGCTCGTATAATTTGTACTCTTCGACAACGCCGCCCGAATCGGGTTATCATTGTCCGGCACTGCATTATCCGCCGCGTCAAACAGCGCCACCACGCTCGAATAATTCAGCCCCACCGCATCGTTCGCCAGCGCAAAACCAGTCAACCGCAAAGCCGCCGGGTTAACCAGCCGGATATTGCCAAACCTATCTAATGCCATCACTCCGTCAGTCAGGGCGTTGATAACCGAGCTCGCCGGAATCAACGGCGCCCCGCCCGCCCCGCTCACCACCGTACTCGCCGCTGGGATTGGCTTGGTCGCTTCCGTCGGCGCCCCGGCCGCCTGCTGCGCCTTCGCGCCCGAGCCACCAATTGGGGTAGTCATCACCTTTTTTATTTTTTCAAACAAATTCATATTGCTATTATATCACGCTCATGCTAAAATAAAAGTAAATAGAGGCGGGAAAGGTGTAAAGCATATGAAACGACGACAAAAACATACAAAAGCACTGCGGATATGGTGTATTATTCTGGCTGTCCTCTTACTCGCCGCCAGCTGTACTTGGTACTTGGCGCATCGTAATGGCTGGTGGTTCTATAACGAAGCCTATCTGACCCGCAAAATGAGCGACCTCGCCCACAATTACTTTGCCGACTACCGTGAGCGCATCATCGCCGAAAGCGGCGTTGAAGCCGCCACCACCGCCCTCCGCCACATCGAAGAGACCGGCGGCCTAGTTGTTCCCCTTGATCGTATCTTTATCGGCAAAAATGCTGACAAAACCGACCTCAAAGCCCGCTTTATCGACCGCTCTGGTTGCGATGCCCAAAACACCGTCGCCCAAATCATCCCCCGCGAACCTTACGGCGCCACTGATGTTGACGTCGCCGTCAAGCTAGTCTGCCAAGATGTTTAACCTCCAAAGCCCTTATCAACCGGCCGGCGACCAACCTAAGGCTATCAAAGCTCTCGGTCAAGGGCTCACCCGCCAACGCGAGCAAACTCTACTTGGCGTCACCGGCTCGGGCAAGACCTTCACCATGGCCAACGTCATCCAAAACTACGGCCGCCCGGCCCTCATCCTCGCCCACAATAAAACCCTCGCCGCCCAACTCTTCGCCGAGTTCAAGCAATTTTTTCCCGATAACGCCGTCCACTACTTTGTCTCCTACTTCGACTACTACCAGCCCGAGGCCTACATCGCCGCCTCCGATACCTACATTGAAAAAGACAGTGCCATCAACGACGAAATCGAAAAAATGCGCCACGCCGCCACCGCCGCCTTACTCACCCGCCAAGACGTCATTGTCATCGCCAGCGTCTCCTGTATCTACGGCATCGGCGACCCCAGCGACTACCAAGACATGTCGCTCCTGCTCAAAGTTGGCGATTCCCACCCTGTCCAGTGGCTGACCCGCTTCCTCACCAACATCCTCTACCACCGAAACGACATTGACTTCAAGCGCGGTACCTTCCGCGTCAAGGGCGACACCATTGATATTTATCCTGCCGGTGGTGAGCACGCCATCCGTATCGAGCTCGCCTTCGACCAAGTCGAAAAACTCAAACTCATTGACCCCTTGACCGGCAACACACTTCAGGAGCTCTCCGAGATTTTCCTCTTCCCCGCCTCCCACTACGCCACCCCCAAAGACAAGATCACCGCCGCTATCCAAGGCATCCGCGCCGAGTTCAAAGACCGCCACGCCTATTTCTTAGAGCGCGGCCGCCATCTCGAGGCCGAGCGCCTCTCCCAGCGCACCAAATACGACCTCGAAATGCTCGAGGCCACCGGCTTTGTCAAAGGCATCGAAAATTACTCGCGCCACCTTTCCGGCCGCGAGGAGGGCGCCCCGCCCAGCACTCTCATCGACTACTTCCCCGACGACTTCCTGCTTTTTGTCGACGAGAGCCACATCACCATCCCCCAAGTCCGCGGCATGTATAACGGCGACCGCGCCCGCAAGCAAAACCTCGTCGACTACGGCTTTCGCCTCCCCTCCGCCCTCGACAACCGCCCCCTCAAATTCGACGAATTCTACCACAAAATCCACCGCGTCATCTTCGTCTCCGCCACACCGAGCGAATTTGAGCTTGGCGTCTCGCCCGACCCTGTCCGCCAAGTCGTCCGCCCCACTGGCCTCTTAGACCCCGAAATCATCGTCCGCCCCGTCAAACACCAAGTCGACGACCTCGTCGAAGAGATCGACCAACGCGTCAAGCTCGGCCAACGCGTCCTCATTACCACCCTAACCAAAAAAATGGCCGAAGACCTCTCCATCTACTTGCAAGAACTGAAAATCAAAACTGCCTACCTCCATTCCGACATCCCCACCTTAGAGCGCTCCGACATCCTCCGCGACCTCCGTAGCGGCGTCTATGACGTCCTCGTTGGCATCAATTTACTGCGTGAAGGCCTCGACTTGCCGGAAGTTTCGCTCGTCGCCATCCTTGACGCCGACAAAGAGGGCTTCCTCCGGAGCGAGTCCGCCCTCATCCAAACCATCGGCCGCGCCGCCCGGCACTTAAACGGCCAAGTCATCATGTACGCCGACAACATCACCGACAGCATGGCCCGCGCCATTGGCGAGACCGAAGCCCGCCGCGCCGTCCAGCAAGAATACAACCAAACCCACGGCATCACCCCCGAAGGCATCCAGAAAAACATCACCGAAGGCCTCCGCGCCATCGCCCCCAAAAAGGACCAACCAACCAAACTCGACCTCAGGAAGGTCCCGAAAAGCGAAGTCAAAGAGCTAATTCACGAACTGACCGGCCAAATGCAGCTCGCCGCCGCCGAGCTCCGTTTCGAAGATGCCGGGCAACTCCGCGACCAAATTCGCGCGCTCGAGCAACATATGATATAATCATGCTAGTGGTAAGACCTTTGCCAAGTACAGCGATAATAAGCCTAGTTAGGATAGCTTCCAAGCTTACCCTGAGTTGCTTTTTCTCGTTTGATTTTCAAATCCGATTCAGCACTGATTATTTTATAATTAGTCCTCCCCTGTTGAGATCATCGCGGCGCTTTTAACGCACAGGGCTTCTACTCTTACTAAGGTTCGAGCAGCAAGAACAAGCTGAATCTTCATCACGTTTCGTACGGTTGCGTCCTTCCAAGGATTGCTCTACGGAGGTTGACTTACGGCCTACGCCGGCAACTTCAACAATGGCTCGTTCAACAATCAGGGCTCAAACGGCAACTATTGGTCTTCTACCGTTAACAGTGCCACCAATGCCTTCAGACTGAACTTCAACAGCTCCAATGTCAATCCTGCGAACACGAACAATAAGGGCAACGGCAACTCTGTTCGCTGTGTTGCGCCCTAACTAGCGTTGAAATGCATTAGCCGCCATGACTTGGCTCTAGGGTCTTTACCCTAGGCTAGGTCTTGCCACTTTTTCATGTCCTTTAATACATTGTTGCCAAAGATATTCCGAAAAGTCTTACTATAATTATAATGTTGCGCCAGCCCCTTATAGGCGATTAGGCTGGTTAAGTTATCTTGCGTCAGCCCCTGCCACGCTATCGCTACTTTTAGCCGCCTTAGATTCTTCCGGAACCGCGCCGCTAGCACCGTCCGCCCCGGGTAGACTACCGCCCCCAAAAACGAGACGCCCTTTGATGCCGGCTGCAGGTAGAACTTCCGCGGGTGAATCTTTAGTCCCAACTTTTCTACAAACTCGGTTATCTTGGTCCTCATCTCCAGCAATTCCTCCTTGCTCTCGGCGATAAAATAAGCATCATCCACATAACGGCCATAATATTTGCAACCCAGCTCAAACTGCACATAGCGGTCAAACGGGTCAAGCGCCATATTGCTCACCCACTGCGACGTCAAGTTGCCAATCACTATCCCCCGGCCTTTCGGCGCGAAAAACAAACTCTTGGACCGCGGCAAAGTGTTCCAGTTCTTGGCCGAGCCCTTAATCCTCACGCCATCCGTCGGGTCGTCAAACAGCACCTTACTCCATAAGTAATGGCAGGTCTCATAGACCGGGCCACCGGTCGGAAACTGACGCGAGAGCCCCCACTCCACCCGCTCAAACAGATACTGCCGCGGCAAACTCATAAAATACCCTTCAAAATCAATTTTCATTATCCATACCTCGTTCGCCCAGTTCTGCGTCGCCTTGGCCAAATCCTTTTCTAGCTGCTTCACCCCATAGAGCGTCCCCTTGCCCTCGCGACAACTAAAACTCCGGGGCGATAATCTCTTGTCCCAAAAACTGCCTGTCATCTGGATTAAAAAATGGTGCACCATCCTATCACAAAAGCTCGCCGCAAAGATCTCCCGCGGTACCGGCTCGGTGATAATAAATGCCACTCCCCGCTTTGGCTCATAATCGCGCCGGATTACTTGGTAAGCCAAATCCGCCAAATTACGGTCGCGGTCCTCTTCGAACTGCTGTTCGTTAATCGTCTTCAATTTGCCTTTCCTCGCCTCAGCAAAGGCCAAATAAAAGCGCCCGGCTAACCACTGCCAAAGCGTATCTTCGCCCGCCCCCTTCAGTTCCTCGTTCATCAACGCGACTTCAGTCTCGGGTTCCAGCCTAGACACGGCTGATAATCCTGTTCAAACCCCGACCCATCCGGGCCAGCCGGTCTGCCTGCTCCGTAAAACTAACCACCAAGAGCAACAGGCCCTGCACGTCGTCTGCTGCATCCAGTACCGCTTGTCTGGCCGCGTCCGACCCTTCCTCTCGCATCAGGGCTCGCACCGCTCGTTGCAACGCCAGTATCTGCTCCAAAATCATCCGCGCCAAGCACTGCCCGTCCACCCCATGTAGCGCCCTTGCTAAGTAGGTCGCCTCGCTAAACAAATCCCGTACCTCTTTCGCCAGCGGTGTTTCTTTCCGCTTTCGCATCAAGATACTCTCTGTGGCTTCGATCTTTACAATCGCGCTCTTTTTCATTTGCTTTAGCTTCTCAGCCGGAATCGGCTCTTTCAGCCGGATGATGAAAAAGTCCCCATCCTCTCTTAGCACTTCCTTACACTTTTCTCTCAGTTGTCGCTTTAGCTCCTCAATCTGTCCCATGTGCACCGACAACTCAAAGGTTTCCTGCTTGATAGCTTGGCTAAAACCAGTCCGCACCTTTGTCTCGACCCCCATACTCTTGAGGATTATCGCCGAGTTGCCCATCGCCTTGTGGAACACACCGTTCTTCCTCAGTACTATTGTATCTTGGTTAGTGAATTCATAGCGCAATTGTTCGGTCTGAGTCTTCATCTTCATGTAGCTCTTCTCTTTGTCAGCGCCCACCGCTGTATTACCCATTTTGTATCCTTTCTTCTTATTATTAATATAGTTTTTTAATCGAGTTTTCCACAGGCCTTGGTTCGGGGTTCGGGCTGGCCGCGGTCGCCTCCGGGCCTAAAGGCCCTTCATCTCCTGCGTCCGCCTGACCCCCTCACCTAGAGGCTTCTTTCTGCAAATCTAGTTAGGGCGCAACACAGCGAACAGAGAGGCCGTAGCCCTTATTGCTCGAGTTCGCAGGATAGACATTGGAGCTGAAGAAGGCCAGTCTGAAGGCACTGGCGGCACTGACAACGGTAGAAGACCAATAGCCGCCGTCTGAGCCCTGATAGATGAACGAGCCATTGGCGAAGTAGCCGGCGTACATATAGAGGCCGTTGGTGAAGAGGCCTGTAGGGCTAGAAGTTGAGCCGCTGTTAAGCGTGTTGTTAAGTAGTGTAAACTCGCCAGTTGTAGCTTCACCTGTAGGGAGCCTCCAACCGCTTGGGCAGACGTTATAGATCGTAGTGCCCGTGGCGCCTGCTCCTGTGCCACCGTTCACTGATTGGTTTGGTTGAGTTGCTGCGCCTGTCTGGCAGGCAGCTGATTGGTTGCCCATTGCGGCGCACCAGTTATAGAGTACCCCGTATTGACCTGTACCTGAGGTACTGGTTGAAGGGTCGGTTGCACCTGCTGTGATATTGCTACCAGTTGGCTCCCAGAAGCAGCCTTGGCCGTTAGTATTCATGGAGGCGTTAGAGCCGTAGCAGACCGCGGAGGAGCCGGTGGAGTTAGCGTTTACTGTGCCAGCGCTACTTGTACCTGCGGTGATAGTCATGGTATCGCCGTAAGTGTTGGTACCACCGCCTTTGTAGGCAAGGTTAGTCTCCATCCAGCAGAGGTCGCCTACTTTACGTATCCAGTAGCTGCTGTTGTCTCTGGCGTCAACTACTCGAGTTCGCGTTGTTGGACAGTTAGCGGCGGTGACGGTTTGGATATTATCACCCGTTGCCACACCTGCTGCGTTATAAGTAAAGCCACCCGTAAGCGTCGCTGTGCCGCCCATTGTATTTACTATCACATCCTGCGCCCCCACGCTACCAGCCGAGGTCGTACAAGTCAGTGTGGTGTTGCTGGACACATTAATACTGTCGCATGGGAAGGTACCGATCATCACTGATACCACCAAGCTACCGCTATCCATCATGAAGTTATCCCCAGTAATCGTCACCGCTGTGCCGCCTAACACTGTACCGTTATTTGGCGCAATCGCCGACACCGTTGGCTCCGGCGGCACCGCCACGTTCATCAAGCCCGAAATCACCACCTGCCCGCTGTAGGCACCAGTTGGAATCAAGCCACCTAGCGACATCGCAAAGAAGATGTTGTAGTCATCCGACGAGGCTTCGCTCGTGACGGAAAAGATGGCTGGGCTTGTCGGCACCGCAGCATACCTAGCGGTGTTTGTTGTGTTATTTGCTTCCAACACCGTGTATGATGCATCAAAGCCCAACCCTAATTCCGTATTGCCTTGGATCTGCCCTAGTGGGATACCAAAGCCCCATGCCCCCGCCGTTGTCTGCGCGCCAAACGTGCTCGGCGCCGTCATCGTCCCCGTCGTTGCATTAATAAACGACGAGTTGCCCTCGTGAGCTAGGTTGCCGGTATCTGGGCCGTCGATAGTCAAAGTATAGCCCCACGCGCTATCGGTCTCGGCGTTGATTGTTATACAGTCTGCCGCAATCGCCCCCGGCCGTACTAGAATCGACAGCTCACCATTGACGTCATCATAGTTGGCACAGGTCGTATCACTGCTCGCCGTAATCGTTAACGACCCCGTCTCTGCTAGCGTAATAATATCCATCGACCCATCCGCATGGCTTCCTTGGAAGTTATTTGCTACTATCCCTGCTAGCACGCCAAATGCTGCTGCCGCACACGTTGCACTTGCTACTCGTTTAATTACTTTTGTCATTTTTTTCTCCCTTACCTTACCTTTATATTTACCTTTGACTCGAACTCTCTTTGAGCTAAAAGTGCCCCGTACCGGCGTAAAGAGACGCCTCCGGAGCACTCCCAGCTAGAATGTATCCGCCTCCAGAGTCCACAGAGGCGCGAAAATAAAAAGCGCGAGCTTTCGCCCGCGAACCAAAAAGAGAGGGGGTTTAGTCAACTAACCGCACATCTAAAGGCCCCCCCCCCCGACTCTAGATTGTGCGACATTGGCCACACGGTGGATATATTTTCTTTGAGCATCTTTGCCCCCCTTACCTCTCTCATATTCATATACGCTTATTCTAACACACGTTTCTATGCCGCGTCAAGCCAAATCACGATTTATTTTTATAGAAAATTATTTCAGTTCAATTTCACCCTGCCGCAAGATTTCAACCCTGCCAGCCGCCACTCGCGCCACCGTCGTCGGCGGCCCGGCAATCGGCTCCGGCTCGCCGCCCCGCGCGTTTGCGCTCGTCAGCAAGAACGGCCCCTTCGCCGCCATCGCCCGCAAATTTTCCGTACTTGGCAATCTCACCCCAATTTCCGGAAAGTTATCATAATACCAATGCCTAAACTCCGCGCTCTTTGGTAGCACCAAAGTCAAGGGCGCCTCTCGGTATTTCTCCACCAGCTCCCGCGCAAAATCATCTAGCACCACATATCTGCCAGAAGTCAAGTCCTGCCAACCCAGCACCAGCGCAAAAACTTTCTTGTCCTCGAGCCCCCGGCTCTTTCGCTCCATCAGCTCGCGGATGCCCGGCGCGTCTCTAAGCCACGCCCCCCAGCCCCACACCGTATCCGTCTTGACCCGAAACACGCCAGACTTATTTTTTGCTGGAACGTTTTTCGATGATTTCGGCTGCGACATTTGGTGGCACCTCCTCGTAAGCGTAAATCTCCATCGTCGAAGCGGCCCGGCCCTGCGACATCGAACGTAGGTCCGACGTATAGCCAAACAAATTCGCTAGTGGCACAAAGGCCCGAATCAATTTCGCCCCGCCCTGCAAATCTTCCATCGCGTCAATTCGCCCTCGCCTCGAGTTGAGGTCGCCAATCACGTCGCCCATGAATTCCTCCGGCGTTGTCGCCTCCAGTTTCATCACTGGCTCAAGCAGCACTGGCCGCGCGTTCTTGATGCCTTCCCGCGTTGCCATCACGCCCGCCAAGTGGAACGCTAGCTCACTCGAGTCAACATCGTGGTACGACCCGTCATAGAGCGTCGCCTTCACGTCGACCACTGGGTAGCCAGCGATAATCCCGCCCTCGAGTGTCTCGCGGATGCCCTCCATCGTCGGCTTGCGGTATTCTTGTGGCACCACGCCACCCTTAATCGTGTCGATAAACTCAAAGCCCTTGCCCGGCTCGTTCGGCTCAAATTTGACCCAAACATCGCCATACTGGCCCCGACCACCCGACTGCTTGATGTGCTTGCCCTGCGCCTCGGCCGTGCCGCGAATCGTCTCGCGGAAGGCCACTTGTGGCTCGCCCGTATTCGCCTCGACATTAAATTCTCGCTTCAAGCGGTCAATGATAATCTCCAAGTGCAGCTCACCCATGCCCGAAAGAATCGTCTGCCCTGTGTCTTCATCCGTATGTATCCGGAAAGTCGGGTCTTCCTCGGCCAAGCGGCCTAGGCCAATGCCCATCTTTTCTTGGTCGGCTTTGGTCTTTGGCTCCACTGCAATCGACACCGGCGGCTCCGGAAAGTCGATGCTCTCCAAAATAATTGGCTTCGCCACGTCGCACAAGGTCGTTCCGGTGGTCGCGTTTTTCAGCCCCACCACCGCCGCGATGTCGCCGGCGCCAATTTCCGAGATTTCTTCCCGTTTGTCGGCATGCATCCGCACCAAACGGCCGATTCGCTCCTTTTCACCCGTCGTCGCGTTCAGCACATGCGACCCAGCGCTAATCTTGCCGCTATAAACTCGCACAAACACCAGCTTACCGACAAATGGGTCCGTCGCCAGCTTAAATGCCAGCGCGCTCATCGGCTCCTGCTCGCTCGGCTTACGCTCAATCGCCTCGCCATTCTTTGGGTCAGTCCCCCAGATTGCCGGCACATCCAGCGGGCTTGGCAAGTAGTCGACCATCAAGTCCAGCACTTTCTCCACGATTACGCCGCGCCCGTCGCCACCAGTCACCAAGTAGAAATCGCCCGCTAGCACTCGCTTGCGTAGGCCCCGCTTCAACTCCTCAACCGTGATGGCTTCCTCGCCGCCTTCAAAGAACTTATTCATCAGCTCTTCTTCCGCCTCGACTGCGTTTTCCACCAACAAACTGCGCGCATTTTGCGCCTTCTCCAGCATATCGGCCGGGATTTCGCCCTGCACTAGCTCGCGATCATGGAATTCGTTATAAGTATAGGCCTTCATGTCAATCAAGTCGACCACACCGTTAATGGTTTTTTCAAACCCAATCGGCAGGTGAATTGGCAGGGCATTGCGCGACAATCGCCGGTGAATGCTCTCGAGCGACTTATAGAAATCACCGCCAATTTGATTGATTTTATTGATGAAGCAAACTCGCGGCACACCGTATTTATTGGCCTGACGCCAGACTGTCTCGCTCTGCGCCTCGACCCCCATTTTTCCGTCAAAGACCGTCACCGCACCGTCCAGCACCCGAAGCGACCGCTCCACCTCCGCCGTAAAGTCAATATGCCCCGGCGTGTCGATAATATTGATTTTGTGATCTTTCCAGAAACACGTCACCGCCGCCGACGTAATCGTGATACCACGCTCCTTTTCCTGATCCATCCAGTCGGTCGTCGCGCCACCGTCATCACCCCGCACCGTACCAATCTTGTGGTTAATACCCGTCCGGTACAAAATCCCCTCCGTCGTCGTGGTTTTGCCCGCGTCAATATGAGCAATAATACCCACATTTCTGAATTTTTCTAATGCAACCTGCTTTTCCGCCATACTTTCCTTTAGTTATTATATTTTTATCGAATGTCTTGGTGGGCGATATAGGAGTCGAACCTATGACCTCGTCTACGTCAAAGACGCGCTCTAGCCAGCTGAGCTAACCGCCCCCACATCACAAATTGTAGCATAATCTATAATATTATACAAGGATAATCAAGATTATCGGTTGCGGAAATGCACATAAACCGCGCTATCCGCCGGGATATCCATAATCGAGAACTCGCCGCCCCGCGTTCCGTAGTTAAAATGCGACACGCGCAACCAGCCGTCGTTATAGATTGCCTCGACCAACATCACATGGCCCCAGCGCGACACCGAATCCGGCGTGCCATAGTCCCACACCGCCGCCGACCCGACCGCTGGCGTATTGTTTGCCACCGCACCCATTAAACGCGGCGCCGTGTCCGGCCATTGCTTGGCATTACCCGCTCCACCGAAAGGCGCGACATGCTTGCCAAATCGATTCCAAAGCGCCCACGCCACATAGCTCGTGCAGTGCCGGTTGCTCATCCCCCACGCATCCCAACCGCTGCCATAAGCATAATTACAACCATAGCGGGAGTTCCAGAGCCCAGCCCCGTGGTTCGGATAGCCCGACCCCGAACCCGCGCAACCTAAAAGCCCCGAATAATTCCGCGCCGCCTTTTGCCCCGGCTGGCGATTGATGTTATTCGACCCACCATTCACTTCCTGCCACAAGCGGATTCGCTCGGCGTTCAGCGCCACTAGCTCGGTCTCGGCCGCGTTTTTCATGTTTTGGTAGCCCTGTTCCGTACCCCGCGTCACCGTCAGCAGATACTGCTGTTGCGCCCTTGTTGCCGCCAAATTATTCCGCTGCGTCGTCTGCTCGTTCAAAATCTTCTCCACCCCAACCTTGTCCTCGTCCAACTGGCTCTTCAAGAGTTGCAGCTCCCGCGCCGCCTGCCGTAAGCTGTTCGACACGATGCTCATCGCCATCTCGCGGTCGATAAACTCCGCGATATCACGCGACGACAACGCCCGCTCCAGCGGCGACAAATCACGCGCCAAATGCACATCAACAATCACATCACCCAGCCGCTCTTGTGTGTCCACAATCCGCTGCTCGGTGTTTTCGATTTGGTCCTCCAACTGCTGTTTTTGCAGCTCCGACAAATCAATCTCTGCCTGAATTGCCGCCTCCTGCGCCCGCAAAATCCCCACTTGTGCTGCCAGACTGTCCGCTTGCTCCCGATATTGCGATATTTGCCGCTGGTACTCGCGAATCTTCGCGTTCATCGCCGCGATTTCTCGGTCCAACTCCGAAATCGTCCGCGCGTTGCCCACCGGGATTGTCGTCATCTGCACTGCTAGCACAAAGGCCGTAGCGCAAGTTGCAAATACCACCACGCCGCGCAAAAATTTGTTTTCGCTTATGCTCATATTTTTATAATATCATATAAAAATATGCTCTGTCAAGTTAGTCAACATTAACCATCGTCGGTCGTAGCACTTCGTCGCCCAGCATATAGCCGGCCCTTAGCTCCTCGGCAATCTTTTCACCATTTTCGCCGCTCGCCACTGCCTCGTGCAAGTTCGGGTCGAATTTGGCGCCCGGCTCTGCCGCGATTTTCCGAATACCCACACTCTCCAGTGTCGCCTCCAACTTTTTCGTTAGGCCCACTATCCCGTTAGCCCACGGGTTATCCGCCAGCTCCTCCGGCAGATGCGCCGCCGCCCGCTCGATGTCATCCAACACCGGCAAGAACTTCATCAACGCCCGGCGCTCGGTTGCCGCCGCCAAAAATGCCTTGTCGCGCTCGACATTCTTTCGATAATTCTCGAAATCCGCTCGCGTCCGCTGCAAATCAGCCGTCAACTCCGCCAACTTCTCATCATTCTTCTTTGTCATATACTATATAATTATATCACAGTTTGCAAACACACAAATACGTGATATAATTGTTGTAAATTATGGGTAAATGTGTTAAAACGCTTGTGGTTAGACGACATGTCGCCCGTCCCAACCTCCATGCCATGGGCCAAGAGTACAGCCAAATCATCGACGAGCTAACTCGAGCCACCGAAATATTAGGCGAACGGCCCTCCACCATCGCCCTGCGCCAAGTCCGCCGCTCGCGCGATCCGCTGGCCCGTACCCGCAATCGCTGCCTGCGCGAGCTCAAGTCCCTTTTCGGCTCCTATTTGTCCGGCGATTCCCAGCCCGGCCAAGTCTCTGCTGTCTCGCTCGGGCAAATCCACCAAATCGGCCGACTACTCGAGGCCGAGAATCCCGAAAACCCGCTTTCTGACCTCTCCTAACGCCAGCTTACCGCGCCAGCAATCGCAAATAATCACCCAGCATCCGCGCCCCCGAAATCGTCGGCAAATACGCCCTCACCTGCCCCTGCAAAAAGTCCGCCAACTCCTCCGAGCGCAACAACTGGCAAGCCCGCTCCATCTGCTGGTACAAGCTCTCCACCTCGTCCGCCTCGTTCTCTCCCTCAATTTTCAGGTAGGCCGCCGGCGTGATATCCGCCACGCCGCCATCTTCCGTACTAATCAAAATCTGCAAATTCATAATATCCTTTTCCCACGAAGTCCCGCAAGCTTCCAGCCCAACAATCGGGTTGTTGATTGCCGCATCCGACCCTACGCTCAACGCATAAGCCGTTTTCTCGTCGTAATCAGCCAGATAGTGCACCCGTTTTTTTAGCTCCGGGTTAGCCTCGACCGCCGCCACAATCGTCTCCAAATGCCGCATCATATTATCATCCCCTGTGTGCACCCGACCGGCCAAAATATAGTATGCGTCCGCCTCAACCAAAATCTTCGCCAATCGCTCCGGATCGCTAAAAGCCATCCACGGCCGCTTATAATCGACAAATCGCCGCTTGAAGTTAAAGACAATCGCGCCCTCCGGTATCTGAATACCGCGCTCACCTAGCGCCTTCACCAGTAGCGCCCGGCCCCCACGCTTCTGGGCCCAAATCTTTTCGCCGGTCAAACCAACCAATTTCTCTCTAAAATCATGTGTCGGCAAATTATATTTCGTCAACAAATCCAGCTCGCGAAACATCTTCACCGTCGACGGCAGCACCCATGTCTCCACGTCAATCCCGTTCGTCACCGCATCAAAATGAATCCGATTACCGTCTAAATCATGGTAGTTCGCCACCTTCGCATGCAGCTTTGACACGCCAGACTTCTGGCCCGCCAACTCCAGCGTGATGTCCGACAACCTAAGTGGAGCATCGGTGTTGTCCGCCAAGCGATGTGCGTCGGCGTACTTAACATGCCCCTCACTGTCCGGAAATTGCGCCATCGTCCAGCGCGCCACTGACTTGCTTTGCAAATTCGGCAAGACAAACTCGGCAAATTGCGCCCGCGAAAAACTCGCCTCCGCCGCCTGCACCAGCGTGTGGTTAGTATATAAAGTATGGTCGCGCACATATTTTAGCGCCTCGAAAATATGCATCCCATTTTGCACCAAATCATCAAGCCGGGCTAACGCCGCAAAAAAGCAAGCTGTTTCATTCAGCTGGATGACATTCGATTTCAGCCCCGCCAACTTCAAAGCCTGCATCCCCGCAAAACCCAGCACCACTTCCTGATAGAGCCGGTGGTTCGAGCTACCCTCGTCCGCATAGAGCTCCCGAAAATTCGGGTCGTAAACCGTTAGTAGCCTTGTCGAACCCAGTTGTTTTTGCCAGACCTCAATTTTAATCTGCGGGTCGAATTTGGTCGCAATATAAGTCTCGCCGATCAGCTCAAAACCATTGTTGCTCGGATGCACATTCAGCGCCACATTCTCCAGCTCAAAATCCGCCACCGAGCCCGCGACCGGAACCTGATGCATCTCAATTGGATAAAATGGCGTCAAAAGAACAAACGGCACATCCAGTTGCTCGGCCACCCGCCGCGTATCCGCCGCCAGCACCCCCAGCCCACCGCCACCGCGAATCCCGTTTTTCTGGTCATAAAGCTCCATCGTAAAATATGTATAAGGCCGCTCGGCGCTCAATCGCAAATCCACCTCATCCTGCGAGATACTCCGTCCGCTACTGTTTGTTTTGCCCGCCCAAGCCACCGTCGTTCCCGCCCTATTCCGTCGCAATCGCGATTTTTACGATTTGCCCATGTTCCAGCAAGCTCGACCCAGTAATCGTGTACAATACTCCACCATTTGCCCAAACCGCATCCGACCCTTGTATATAGACCGTCAAACCATTACCAAATACACTCTCGGCCTCCGGCAGGATGCTTTTTGCGTAGTCCGCCATCTGATACGGATCAAGCGCCGATTTGCGCGCCGTAAACACATAGCTGTCATCACTTGAAGCGTAGCGCACTGTCAATACGTCATTTTCAATCTCGGCAATCCCCTGCACGCTATAACCGTCCGGCTTAAAAGCTGGTAAGTTGGTCGAGATGCCAAGCTCCGTCGCCCGCACCCGCACCGAAATATCCGGCAAATTGAGATATACCAAGAAACCCGTTATCGCCAGAGCAAACCCGGCAAACGCTAGACCTGCCCAAACTTTCCGCTTGGCAATCGCGTATTTCTTCACCGGCTTGGCGCTCGTTTCCATGTCTAGCATCACTGAGGTGCTAATCGGGATTTCCACTGGTTTTTCCACAGATTTTTGCGCTGGCTTCTGCACAGGCTTTTCCACAGGCCGCGGCAGGCTAGCCGGGCGCTTAAAACCATTGACTTGACTGGCCGTAGCACTCACCTTAACTGGCTTTTTCACCGAGCGCGACACTACCACCGCATTTGGCGCCGCAAATGTGGTAATCTTCGGCGCTGGCACCACCACTTTCGTCGGCTTGCTAAGAACTGTTATCGGCAACAAATCACTTGAATTTGCCCTCTTCGCCGATGCACCATCCTTTACTATCGATTTAGCCGCCGCGTTCCTGCTTGCGCTTAATTTCGAACCCGGTAAACTCATAAACTATACCTCCGCATCTTTCTCTCCTTCATGCTTATATTTAGTATAAGCATTAGCGCCGCACTTTGCAACAGTTAATTTTAGTTTTTATATAAAAACCTCGAGAAATTATATCATTTGTTGCTCGAGGGCGTAGAGGGCGATGCCGGTGGCGACGGCGACGTTGAGGGATTCTTTTTGGCCTAGCATGGGGATTTCGAGGGTGGCGTTGCATTTTGCGAGGAGGTCGGGCGGTAGGCCGTGGCGTTCCTCGCCGACGATGAGGAGGATGTGGTCTTGGAGCTGGGGTAAGTCAGGTAGGTGGTAGGAGCCGGGGGCTTGCTCGAGGGCGAGGATTTGGGGTTGGGGTGATTTGGGGCTGGAGGCTCGGTTGAGGTGGTCTTGGAGCTCGGTAAAATCGGGGAAGTAGGCGAGATTGAGGGACTTTTCGGCGCCGAGAGAGGTCTTGGCGAACTTTTGGTCGAGTAGGGCGCGGACGTGGGGGAGGCGGGGGTCGCCGGGCAGGCTGGGGTGGGGCGTGGTGCCGATAAAATAAACGGTTTGGATGCCGAGGCAGTCGGCGGTGCGAAGGATGGAGGCGACGTTGGCGATGCTTCGAAGATTCCACAAAGCAAGCGAAATCATAAAATACTTTCTGCAATGCTGGCAATCGGGGGTTTGGGCGACCAGAGTGAGAGGAGGAGGGCTTTGACGGCTGGCTCGCCGGCCCAGAGGGTGAGGGGGTTGTATTTGGTGAGGGGGATGGATTGGGAGTCATAGAGTGGGGTGGCGATGACTTGGCCGCTGGCGGCGACGAGGAAGTTGGGGTTGGCGAAGGTGGCGAGGCGGCAGGGGTAGGTGATGGTGAACTTGTGGAGGGCGTCGGCGATTTGGGGTAAAGGGGTGGAGTGGGTGAGGATCTTGGGGTAGAGGGCGGTTTTGAGGAGTTTTTGGAGCTGGGGGAAGGTGAGGAAGAGGCAGAGGTTTTTGTCCTCGAGCGGGAGGTCGCTTAGAGTTAAGTCGATGGCGTCGCGAGTGGCGAGGAGTGGTTTTTGATTTTGGGAGAGAAAGTGGGAGAGGAGCTGCTGAGTTTGGGAGTTTTTGCCGAAGTCGCCGATGAGGAGGATGCCGTCGGCCCAGTTGGTGAGGGATTGGAGGTCGGGCTGGGCGGCAGTGCTAAGGCCGAGGGCTTTGGGGTCGCCGGCAAAGACAAAGTCCGGACTTTGGGGTAGGAGTTTTTCGAGGTATTTGGGGAGGAGGACCTTGACCTCGCCGGCGCCGAGGGCGAGGGCCTTGGTGTAGGCGTAATTGACACCGGCGAAGCCGGCCGAGCTGCCGCCGATGATGAGGATTTTGCCGCGGAGGTCGCGGCGTTCGGGCGGCAAGAGGGTGTCAGGAAAAAGTGGTTGGTCGACTTCTTGGATAGTGAAATTCATAATGTTGATTCCTGAATTTCCAGACTAATCGGGCAGTGATCGGAGCCGTGGACGCTTGGGTGGATGTCAGCGTCGCCAGTTTGGAGGCCTTTGGCGAGGGCGTAGTCGATACGCCAGCCGGGTTTGGGTTTGCTGGGGTCGTAATTGCGGACGCGGAAGCTCCACCAAGTGTAGGCGATTTTGTCGGGGTTTTCTTCGCGCCAGACGTCGTGGAAGCCGGACTTGAGGTAGTTTTTGAAGCCGGTGCGTTCTTCGTCGGTGAAGCCGTGTTTGCCTTTTTTGTTGTCGGGGTTGGCGACGTCGATGGGTTCGTTGGCGACGTTGAAATCGCCGAGGAGGAGGACTTTTTTGTAGGGTTTTAGCAGGCTGTTGATGTGAGCATCATATTTAACACGCAAAGGGATACGGCTGAGATCTTCTTTGCCGTTTGGTGCATAGAGGCTGACAACCAGAGTTTTGGCCAGCTCAACAGCAGTAAGGCGGCCCTCTTCGCAAGCGCAGCCGTATTTGTCGCTTAGCTCAAGGTTTTTTTCTAAGATGACTTTATGCGCGGGGAGAGTTTTTTTGACCCAGATGGCAGTGCCGGAGTAGCCTTTGCGGGTGGCGAAGGACCAGAACATTTGGTAGTCGGGGAAGAGTTGGTCGAGTTTGAGGGCGGCGAGTTGGGATTCTTGGAGTTTAGTTTCTTGGAGGGCGAGGATGTCGGGCGAAAATTGGGCGATGAATTCTTGGAGGGCGCCGCGGTTGATGACGGCGCGGAGGCCGTTGACGTTCCAGCTAAACACCCGGGCGTTCATCTGGCTCCTTTGATGAGGCGGTCGGCTTCGCGGGCGCTGTCGCGGCGTTTGAGGGTTTCGCGTTTGTCATATAATTTTTTGCCGCGGCCGAGGGCGATTTCGAGCTTGATGAAGCGGCTGCCGGTGATGATTTTGGTGGGGATGATGCTGTAGCCGTCTTGCTTAGCGCGTTGGAGGGTGGCGAGTTGGCGTTTTTTGACGAGGAGTTTGACGGGGCTGGTGTCGATGATCGGAGCGTCGGAGGGGCCGCTGCCCTTGAGGTGGAAGCTGGCGTTTTGGAGCCAGAGTTCGTTATGGCGGATAGCGACATAGGCGCCTTTGAGGTGGGCGCGGCCGTCGCGGAGCGCCCGGACTTTGGCGCCGGACAAAACGAGGCCGGCAAGAATTTTGTCGTTTAGCGCATAGTCAAAGTGGGCGCGGCGGTTTTCGATGTTATTTTTTGGCATCAGGTCCTTTGATGGCGGCGAGGATTTTTTGGCGGTCAAAGCCCTCGATGAGGGCAAGGCGTTTGCCGTCTTGGTTGACAATTTCGGTGGTGGGATAGCCGGTAATCCAAGACTCCTTTTCGCCATTTTTTTCCTCGTAGGCAATGCCGCTGTCGGTGAGCCAGTCCATTAGGGCGTGGCAGTAGCCGCACCAGTCGGCGCTGTAGACAATAACTTTATTCATAAATTCTCCTTTTTTAATACTTTACGAACTTGATCGAGGTTGTGGCAATCCATCAGTTTGGCGCGGAGGTCGTGGGCGCCGCGAACGCCATGGATGTAGACTTTGAAAAATCTTTTGAGCGGCTCCATGCTCGGGGTCCTGTCGGCCAGTTGCCCATAATGATAGTTTTCCCAAAGGTCTAAGTGATAATGTAAAAGCTCAAGTAATTCTGTTTGGGTGGGGGTATGGTGGGTGAAGCAGAAGGGGTTATGGAAGACGCCGCGGCCGATCATGACGCCGTCGAAGCCGTGTTCGTGGGCCATCTGGAAGCCAGTTTGGATATCGAGGATGTCGCCGTTGATGATGAGCTTGGTGTGGGGTGCGAGGTCATTTCGCATCTGGACGATGGCGGGGATGAGCTCGAAGTGGGCGGGGACTTTGCTCATCTCCTTTTTGGTGCGGAGGTGGACGGTGAGGGCTTGGATGTCTTGCTTGAATAGGTGGGGAAGCCAAGTTTGGTATTCGTCAACTTGGCTGTAGCCGAGGCGGGTTTTGACACTGACGGCGAGGCCGGATGACTTGGTGGCTTGGATGATTTCGGCGGCGAGCTCGGGGGTGCGGATGAGGGCGGAGCCGCCACCGGTGGCGACGACGTTTTTATCGGGGCAGCCGGTGTTGATGTCGACAGCTTGATAGCCGAGGTCTTTGAGCCCGGCGCTCATGAGAGCGAAGTTCTCTGGGGTTTTGCCCCAAATTTGGGCGACGATGGGCTGCTCGCTGGGGAGGAATTGGAGGCGTTCGAGGGCGTTTTGGCGGCCGAGTTGGTTGGCGTAGCTATAAATGTTGGTGAATTCGGTGAAAAAGATGTCGGGCCGGCCGGCCTTGGCGACGACTTGGCGAAAGACAAGGTCGGTGACGCCCTCCATGGGGGCGAGGATCGAGAATGGCGCTTTGAATTGGTCCCAGAACATATAGTATATTATAGCACAATGAAAAACCCCGACACCTAGTTTTCAGTGTCGGGGCTGGACATCATCAGTGATGGATGGTAGGAGGTAGACCATCCTACGAGTTCATGATAATGTCCATTACGCCGTGACCAATCTTTTTGATGAAGCTTTCGCCGCCACCTTGGTAGACACGGACATGGACGGCGTCGGAACCGGTAATCTGCTGGCCAACGGAAGCGTTGCCATCACGCACGCGGACGACGCGGTCAGCTTTGGGCGGAGGTTGATTGGGGCTGTGTTTGACCACTGCATCAACGCCACCGAATGCCCGCTGCCACCAAGTTGGCTGAGAGACGATAACATTGTTGCTGCCGCGGCCACTAAGACCACTGCCGCCACTACTGCCTCCGTTGCTGACTCGACTGACTGCTGCGCCAAAATTGGCTACATAGTTAGACATGGTTTTCACCTTTTGTCCCAACCGGGGCCCACCTTCCCAGAAAATCTGGGCCTTTCATTAAAAGTACGCCGGTCAGCGTCTTCTAATGAGAGGGTGGGCAGCTGACCGCGTCTGTAGGGCCATTCTATCACACAGATAAGCAAAAGTAAAGTTCTAGTGGTTAATTGGCTGGTTTTTTGCAAAACTATTGACTTTTGGCGAACTTTTTGATATAATAGGGGTAAGAAGAAATCTTTGGAGGTAGCAGTAGGTGTTGCCTATCAGTGTAAAACAGGAGAAAAATGGAAAACGATAAAGAAAGAAGACAAAGGATGCAAAAATTGCGGCAGGAACGCCTGCGGCAGGCGGCGAAAAAGCGCCAAATGAAAGAGGTGCAAGCAGCCGGAGGCCGGAATGGCGGGCGCAGTGGCGGTGGCAAAAACCGCTACCAGCAGCTAAAGCAGCAAAACGAGCAGGCGCGGCTAAAGAACGAGGAACGGCGACGGATGCTGGGCGTTTCGAGCCGGGCGGGTGAGGTCAATCGGGCGCAGAGAATGAAAAGTCAGGACGTAGTGGCGCAGGCGAGCCAGCACCATATTGGGGTGCCGGTAAACAAGTCGCGTTATAACGGTACAGATGGCCGGCAGTTGCCGCCACAGCTGGTGAAAAACGCGCCGAAGAATCCGGACGCAGTGCGGGTGATTCCGCTGGGCGGACACGGTGAGATTGGGATTGGCAAAAACATGACGCTGATCGAGTATAAAGATGAAATTATTGTGATTGATATGGGGGTTCTGTTCGCTAATGACGATTACCCCGGGGTGAATTATTTGACACCAAGCACGAAATATTTGGAAAACAATATGGACAAGGTGAAGGCGATTTTGTTTACGCACGCGCACTTGGACCACATCGGTGGGACGCGGCATATTTTGCCGCGGTTTAACCCGATGACGCCAGTCTATGCGACGGAATTCACCATAAATATGATAAAAAAGCAAATGAGCGAGTTGGCGGAGCCGCCGGACACGAATTATCAGGTGGTCGACCCGTTCGCGCATAAAGAAATCAAGCTGTCGGCCAATTTGTCGGTCGAGTTTGTGCATGTGCTGCACTCGATTCCGGGTAGCGCGTCGCTGGTAATCCGGACGCCAAACGGCGTGGTGCTTTATATGGGCGACTGGCGGTTTGAAAATAATCCGGTGGCGAAACAGTTTGACATGCCGCGACTGGAAGAAATCTCGAAAAAAGAGGGTATCGCGCTTATGGTTAATGAGTCGACGAATATTGATAGCCCGGGGACGCATCCGTTTTCGGAGTTTGATATTGCGGAAAACATGGGCCGGGCGATGGACCGGGCCAATGGGCGACTGATTATATCGTGCTTTTCGTCGCAAGTGGTGCGAATGCAGCTGATTCTGGACGAGGCAGCCAAGCGTGGCAAAAAGGTGGCGTTTGCTGGATTCTCGATGATTAATAACGTGGAAGTGGCGCTAAGGAGCCGGCAAATCCGGGTGCCGAAAGACACGGTGATGAAGATGGAAGACATCGTGAAAATCGCGGACGATAAGGCGGTGGTGGTTTGTACGGGTTCGCAGGGCGAATTAAACGCGGTTCTGAACCGGATGGTTTCGGGCGAGCACAAGCACATCAAAATCAAGGCGACAGATACGATTATATTTTCGTCGAACCCAATCCCGGGCAATGAGCCGCATGTGACGGCGACGGTGTCGGGGCTGATGCGTGAGGGGGCGGAGGTAATCCAGAATGGTAAGGGGCATATCCACGGGTTGGGGCCGTTGCACATTTCGGGGCACGCCTACTTTGACGACCATGTGAAGCTGGTGCAAACGTTGAAGCCGCTGAATTATTTGCCAAATCACGGGGAATTTTATATGCTGGAGCATAATGCAGAGATGGCAGAAAACATCTGTGGCATAGCAAAAGATCGGATTTTGGTAGTTGACGACGGCGATATTGTGGAGCTGGGGCCGGACAAGCGGCTGAAAAAGGCCGGGCGGATGCCAGTGGCGAGTGAGCTATGGGATGACGCCGGGCATATGGTTTCAGAAGCGGTGGTGAAGGACAGAATCCACATCTCGACCGAGGGTATCTTTGTGGTGGTGCTGACTTTCTCACGGAAAACCGGCAAGTTGATTAAATCGCCGGACGTGATTAGCCGGGCGTTTGTCTATATTGATGACTCGGAAGAACTGATCGGCAAGGTGCGGCATTATATTCGCGCGAAGACGGAAAAGGGCGTGAACATGAACAAGCTCGATGCACTAAAGACCGAACTAAAAGAGGACGTGTCGCACATTTTGTTTGACGCGACGGGCCGGACGCCGATTGTCTTAATTGCAACGAATTATATTTGAGCCTTGGCGGCCAGCCACTCGAGATAGGCGTTGGAGAAGTTGGAGATGGCGCCGTCAAGGACCTTTTCGGCGTCGGTCTCTTCGTATTTGGTACGGGTGTCTTTGACCAACGTGTAGGGGTGGAGGACGTAGTTGCGGATTTGCGAGCCCCAGTCGGCGGATTTACCGGCGCGGAGGCTATTCAAACTCTCGGCGTGTTGCTCGCGGCGGAGTTGCTCGAGCTTAGCGGCGAGGATTTTGAGAGCTAGTTCTTTATTTTTAAGCTGGGAACGCTCGTTTTGGATGGCGACGACGGTATTGGTTGGCAAGTGAGTGATGCGAACGGCGCTATCGGTAGTATTAACTGACTGGCCGCCGTGGCCGCCGGCGCGATAGATGTCGATGCGGAGGTCTTTGGGGTCAATAATGGTTTCGGGGCTGTCGATAATTGGTAGGACTTCGACGAGGGCGAAGCTGGTTTGGCGGAGGTTGTCGGCGTTAAAGGGCGAGAGGCGGACGAGGCGGTGGGTGCCGTGATCGCCTTTGAGTTGGCCATAGGCATAAGGGCCGGCGATTTCGAGGACGCTGGTTTTGAGGCCGGCTTCCTCGCCAGCGAGGCGCTCGATTTGGCTGGCTTGGAAGTCATTTTGCTCGGCAAAGCGTAAATACATGCGCTCGAGCATGGCGGCAAAATCCATGGCTTCAGTGCCGCCAACGCCAGCGGTGATGCGGAGGATGGCGTTGCCAGCATCGTATTGGTCGCGGTAGAGGAGGTGTTTTTTGAGCTCGTGGAAAGTAGCTAGGGCGGCGGCGAATTCACTAGCTAGTTCTTGCTTTTCGGCGTCGCTGGCGTTGTCGGCGAGGAGGATTTCGAGCTCGGCGAGGTCGCGGGCTTTTTGGTCGAGCTCGATCCAAGGCTCGACGATTTTTTTGAGGGCGGAGAGCTCGGCGACGGTGCTTTGGGCGGATTCTTGATTTTGCCAAAAGTCCGGGCGGGCCATGGTCTGCTCGATGTCGGAGAGTTGGCGTTGTTTGTCGGCAATGTTGAGAGTGGCGAGAGCGCTAGTGATTTCGGCAGCTAATTCTTGGATGGTTTTCATAATTTGTTGACCTCGATAACAAAGGCTTCACTGGAAAGTCCGGGCGCGGCGGGGACGTAGAGGACGGTGTCGCCGGGGACGGCAAAGATACTAGCCAGTTGGGTGGCGTCGGCGAGCGAGTCGGCGCGCTCAACTAAGGGGTCGCCGACCATGGATTCTCGGGTTTTGAACTCGGTGGCGAACTCGGTAGGGACGACGGGGATGATGATTTGGCGCTTGACGAGAGAATCGGGGAACTCTTGGGTGGAAATGATGATAGGCCGGTCGAAAGTTTTGATCGAGACCGTGGCCAGCTCGGGAGAGTCGGAGATGCCGTCGTCGTAATATTTGACGCCGCCGACCTCGCGGATAAAATCGAGGTGGTGAGGCAGCTCGTTAAATTGGTGGAGGGCGTTTTGGATTAGCTCGGGTGGCAGTTTGAATTCCGCTGCAACGAGGGCGGCAGCGTCGGCGCATTCGCGTTGCCAATCACCGACAACTTGGAGCTCGGGCAGGGGGAAAGGCAGGTCATCGGGAAAGGCGAGTTTGGTGGGGGCGAGGGTGCGGTTAGCTAGGGCATAGGAATTGAGATCGCGGCCGAGGAAAAAGGTGGCGCGGGCGTGGAGATTGGTGCTTCTGATGGCGGCGAGGTTGGTATTAGGGTCGGTAGTCTGGCCAATGACAAGATAAGGGAGGTTAACGGCGAGATGCTCGAGTTGCTCGTCAGAGAGGAGGTAGAGCACGATGTCGATATTGCTGATGTCGCCGAGGGTGTCGAGATCGCGGGTGATGTTGTGCTTGGGGTCGGCAGCGGCGGCGACGAGGCGGACGCGGTCGCCGAGGTCGGTGGTAGCGAAATAGGTCTGGAAAATCTCGGCCAGCATGGCGGCGGTGGTAGTGTTGGCGTAGCCAGCAATGGCGATGATAGCGGCTGGGCAGTTTTGAAAAAAGAGTTTACTGTCCACGAAGTGCCTCCAGCTTGGCGCCGAGGTCTTGGGTGAGTTTCTGGTCGCGCTTTTTGCCGACGGCGACAAGGGCGAGCTGGCCCTCGGCGAGGAATTCCTGAGCGATGGCTTGCATGCCGCGCTGGGAAATGGCATGGATGCGCTCTTCCATGCGGGAGTAATCGTCGATTTCGCCGTAGTTGACATAGCGGCCGGTGTAGAAATTGGCAGTCTGGGCGACGGTCTGGCCCTGCATTTGGAGGCGGCCGAGAGCATAGCTGTGGCCGGCGGCGACTTCGTTTTTAGTAATTTCGCCGGCAGCGACGCTTTTTAGCTCGCGGGTGATGATAGAAAAGAGCTTCTCGATAGTTTCGGGGTTGGCTTCGCCGCCGAAATCCCAGCTGGCGCTTTGCTGGCCGAGTTGAGTCTCGGCAAAGACGCCGTAAGCGAGGCCGCGGCGGCGAGCTTCGCCAAAAATGCGGCTAGACATGGTGCCGCAGAGCAAGTGGTTGAGGCCGCCGATGGCGTCGATTTCTTTATTTTCGAGGCGGCGAGGCAGGACGAAGGAAAAACCAAAGGAAATGTTGCTGGCGTCGGCCTTGGCGATGAGCTCGGGAGTGTTGCTATGGTAGCTATCGACGGGGAAAGGTAGCTCGAGGCCGGGGTCGAATTTGGCGCTTTCGAGTAGTTCGAGCAGGCGGGCGGTGCGAGAGGCGAAATTGCCCGAAATGACAAAGCGGAGGTTTTTGGCGGTGTGGGTTTGGTTGTAGTGGGCCCAGACGTCATCGAGCCGGACGTTAGCGAGGGTGGCGAGGCGGTCTTGCAGGGTGAGGACAGGCTCGCCGACGCGAATTTGGACCTCGGGCCAGAGCAGACGCATGTAGTCGTTGAGATAGCCGGTGAGCTCGCTCTTGATGTTGCCAAGCTCGGCTTGGAGCTCGGTGTGGTTGAATTTGGGCTCGGCGATGGAAAGCAGCTGGAGGTCAAGGATGCGTTCCCATTCGAAATCGGCGCATTCGGCAGAGTAGCAGACGAGGTTGTCGGAGGTATAGGCGTTGTGGTAGGCGCCGTTTTGGGTGAAGTCATTTTCAAATTCGGTTTGGTTTTTGTGCCGGGCGTTGGCGCCAAAGGCCATGTGTTCGAGCAAGTGGGCGACTTCGTAGACTTCGGGTCGGGCGAAACGGAAACCAGCGCGGAAGAGGAATTGGAAGTTCATAACAGTGGCGTCCGGAACGTGGACAAAAAGCCCGCGGGCGCCGTTTTTGAGCTTAACCTCCTTAACCGTGTGTTTCATATGTATATAATATATACTACCACATTTCGCAAAAATCAAAAAACTGGAGTTTTTAGGGGGAGGTATGGTAGAATGGAGAGGTGGAAGCGTGGCCGAGTGGTTGAAGGCGCACGATTGGAAATCGTGTAGGTTAATAGCCTCGTAGGTTCGAATCCTATCGCTTCCGCCAAACCAATAAGAGTTTTGTTATGATATAATTTACCTATGGAGCGCTTATATAACCAATTCAAACCTGTTTCTTACCAACTCGTCCTCGACGTCCAGACCGAATCGCGCCAAATCACCGGCCAGATGGTCGTCGTCGGCATTCCGGCATCGCCCAGCCAGTCCACCGTCAAACTTCATGCCAATGGCCTCAAAATCATCGAAGTCGGCCAAAACAAACGCAAGCTCCGATTCACCCAATCCGGCGACATCCTCACCATCCACGACACCTCGCCCCCTAGCAGCCAAAAAGACCAAGACGCCAAAATCGCCGACCGCGACGACAAACTCGGCGCCAGCCCCGACTCGATTACCCTAAGCCTCGCTTGGTCCTGCCCCATCTCCAGCAAAATGACCGGCGCCTACCTCTCTACCTACAACGCCCCCGACCAAACCGCCACCGGCCCCGCTCGCGAAATCGTCGCCACCCAGTTTGAAAGCCACTATGCCCGCAATGTCTTCCCCTGCGTCGACGAGCCCGAGGCCAAGGCCGAGTTCCACCTCGTCCTCATCCACAGCCCTCTCATGAGCGCCTTTGGCAACACCCCCGTCATCACCCGCCTCCAGCTCGAAAACGAGCGCGTCCGCACCGCCTTCCACAAAACCCCGCCCATGAGCACCTACCTCCTCGCCTTTGTCATCGGCAGCTTCCACTCCGTCTCGGCCACCTCCAAGCACCAAACCAAAATCACCACCTACACCACCGCCAACCACCCGGTCGCCCACCTCGCCTTCGCTAGCGACGTCGCCGTCCGCGCCCTCGACTTCTTCGTCGACAAATTCCAAGTCCGCTACCCCCTCACCAAGCTTGACCAAATCGCCCTCCCCGACTTCGAGGCCGGCGCCATGGAAAACTGGGGCCTCATCACCTACCGCGAAAGCCTCCTCCTCGCCTCCCCCGACGCCAGCCTCGAAACCAAAAAACGCATCGCCCTTGTCATCGCCCACGAAATCTCCCACCAATGGTTCGGCAATCTCGTCACCATGCGCTGGTGGGACGACCTCTGGCTCAACGAATCCTTCGCCACCTACATCGAATACGTCTGTGTCGACGCCCTCTTCCCCGAGTGGAAAATCATGCAAGACTTCTACCTCGACGAACGCGCCTACGCCATGCAACGCGACCTCTTGCCCGGCGTCCAGCCCATCCGCCAAGATGTCCACAGCCCCGACGAAATCCAAACCCTCTTCGACGGCGCCATCGTCTACGCCAAGGGCGCCTGCCTCCTCGCCCAGCTCGTCTCCGAAATCGGCCAAGACACCTTCTACGCCGGCCTCAAAAATTATTTTACCAAGCATGCTTTCAAAAGTACCACTGCCGACGATCTCTGGGCCGAACTGCCCGGCGCTAAACCACTAATGGACTATTGGCTCAACCACACCGGCTACCCTTACGTCGACGGCGCCAAACAACGCACTTTTAGCCTCAAAGGCATCGGCCGCACCTCCAAATTCCCCCTCCCCGCCATCAAATCCGACCTCTCCGGCTACTACCTCCTCCCCATCACACCCGAAAAGCTCCAGCACTTCACCCTCGCCACCCCCGAGGAACGCGCCCGCCTCCTCACCGACGCCCGGCTGCTCGCCGAAGCCGGCGACTTGTCCGTCGAGCTCGCCCTCGACCTCATCGCCAAGCTCGAAAACGAGACCGACTACCTCGTCTGGTCCGCCGCCGCCTACCTGATTAACTTCCTCCGCATCTTCCTCACACCCGGCACCCTCCAAGAGCAACAATTCAAAACCCTCGTCGGCCGTGTCGCCCTCAAATGCTACGTCGGTCTCGGGCTCGACCCCGTCTCCAGCGACACTTTCCACGACATCACCCTCCGCGCCCAAATCGTCCGCCTCATGGCCTACTCCGAAAACCCCGACGTCATCGGCCGTCTGCTCCAAATCGACATCAACCAACCCCAGTCCATCGACGCCAACATCCGCTCCACCGTCCTCGCCGCTCACGTCCGCTTCGACTCCGGCGCCAATGTCGATAACCTCCTCGCCCAGTACACCGCCAGCACCGCGCCCGACCTTAAGGACGACATCGCCACCGCCGTTTCCTCCACCCAGCACCCCGAGCTCATCACCCTCATCCTCTCTAAATTACTCGACCCCGCGAGTGTCCGGACACAAGACGTTCTCTCTTTCATCTGTAATTTGCTAAATAATCCCAATGGCCGGACACTCACCTTCGACTGGATTCGCGCCAATTGGCCCGCTCTCGACCAACTTTTCCGCGGCCACGACCTCGCCTATTACCCTCGCTTGCTCGGCCGCACCCTCCGCACCATTCCCGAGCTCGGCGAATTCAAAGACTTCTTCAAACCCCTCGCCAAGCAACCCGACATCGCCCGCGAAATCGCCATCGCCGAGCCCGCCATCCAATCCCGCGCCCAACTCATCATCAAAAACGACGAACGCTTCGCCGCCCACCTCGCCAAAATTATTTAGTCAAAATTATGCCGTATCACGGCCTTGAAGTTGACGTCAAAGTGGTCAATAAACAATGAAAACGTATCTTTGTCAAGTGGACCGACGGCTTCAAACTCCCAATCATCGCCCACCGGCAACTGCCTCTCCGCTCCCACGCGCGACGAATCCGCCAAATACGCCCCCGACCGATAGTAGATTGCCAGCGACACCGCCACCATCCCAATCCCCACCGCAATCGCCCCAAACACCACCAGCGTCAACCGCCTGCCACCGCTCATCCCCTCGTCTACTTCCATTGGAACTGCTCACTTTCCGTCACTATCCAATCACGATACGACTCCAGCAACCCATCCAGCCGCGTTTTTGACGACACCATATTCTCCCGCAAACTGCCAATCTCCCTCGCTGTGTCCGGCGCATTTTCATCACATTTTGTCGTCAGAAACTCGTCCACCGCATCCCGATAATTCGCAAACGTCGCACCAAAATTCATCAGCTCGCCCGCATAGTCGTCCGTAATTTTCGCTAGCTCGCCAATCGACCGCCCATTCAAAATCAACCGCGCATTCATCGGCCGCATCAGGCCACTGAGCATATGGTCATACCGCTGCCACAGCGCCGACTGCAACGCCGCGTCCTTTTCCAGCTGGTTTTTCGCCGTCTGTTTCAAATCATCGCACGTCCCCGAGTTATCGTCCGCCCGGGCGTTCAGCGCCCCCACCGCCAGCAGCACCGCCGCCACGCCAACCGCCGCCAAACCTAAAAACCAGCCACTCGTCTTCCGAAATTTCATATATACATTGTATCACACTTTTCCCCATTTCTCCTCTTGCATTTTCTCCACATCTGTGATAAAATAGCAACATGAGTGAATTAATTAAGCAAGTTGGCGACAGCCAGAAGCGCGCCGTAATCGCCCTTCAAACTGGCGACACCGTCAAAGTCTACCAGAAAATCAAAGAGGGCGAGAAAGAACGCGTCCAGATGTTTCAGGGCACCGTCATCAACACCAAGAACCTCGGCTCCCACACCGCCAGCTTCACCGTCCGCAAAATCTCTAGCGGCATCGGGGTTGAAAAGAGCTTCCTCCTCCACAGCCCGCTCATCACCAAAATCGAAATCACCGCTCGCGGCAAAGTCCGCCGCAATTTCTTGACCTACATGCGTAAGCGCGTCGGCAAATCCACCCGCCTCACCGCCACCCAATTCGACCGCGCCGCCGCTAACGAGCTCATCGGCGAAACCCCTACTGAAGCCGCCGAGGCCAACAGCGAAGCCGAAGCCGTCCTCGAAAGCGAAGAAAACTCCCCCGAAACCAAGGCCGAGGAAGCATCCGGCCCTACCGAAGAAGCCACCGAATCCACCGAGTAATGAAAAACACCACCGCCATCGGCCAGCGCGCCGAAGCCGCGGTCGCCACTTGGCTTGCCAAGCGCCATCACCAAATCATTGCCAGAAACTGGCGCACTAAAACTTGCGAGATCGACCTCATCTCTCTCGCCCCCAACCAATCCGGCACCACCGAGATCTACTTCACAGAGGTCAAAATGCGCCAGAGTCCGGACTTTGGCGACGGCCTCGCCGCCATCACCCCTGCCAAACTCCACCAAATGCACCGCGCCGCCGAGTTCTTCTTGCAGCAACGCCCCCAATTTGCCCGCCTCCAACCCCTCCTCGCCGCCGCTTACGTCAATGGTAGCTTCACCGTTCAAGACTATGTTATAATATATTAAAGGAGAGCTATGAAACAATATCAAGAACTAGCCGGCTTTTTAAGCCTTAGGCCCAATCAACAAACCGAATTCGACCGCATCAAACATCTGATTCAAGCTGCTCACCTCCAAAGCGGTTTCCGCACCTACGACGCGCCACTCATTTATCGCGCCGATGCCTTGCTCGCCAAATCCGGTGGCGAGACCGACAAACAAGTCTACCAGCTCGAAAAAGGCGACGCCAAGCTCGCCCTTCGCTTCGACTTGACCGTCCCACTCGCCCTCTTTGTCGCAGGCAACCAACGCGAACTCGCCTTCCCGCTCAAAATCTCCCAGATTAACAAAGTCTACCGCGGCGAAAAAACCGGCAAAGGCCGCCTCCGCGAATTCTACCAATGCGACGCCGACGTCATCGCCCGCGGCACCCTGCCGCTCGAGTACGACGCCGAATGCATCGCCCTTGTCGACACCATCTACAGCCAACTTTTCGCCGGGCGGGCCGAGTTCGTCATCCGTCTCGCCAATCGCAAACTTCTCACCGGCTTTCTCGAGAGCCTCGGCCTCGGCGAAAGCGCCCTCAAAGTCCGTAAAGTCATCGACGACGCCGAGAAAATCTCCGCCGCCGACTTCCAAGCCGAGCTGCAAAAATACGGCGTCAGCGCCGGGCAATTCGACCAAATCAAAAATTTCATCGAGCTACGAGGCGACGCCGATTCTGTCTTCGCCAAGCTCGACCAACTAGACATCACCACCCCTGACTTCCTAACCGGCATCGCCGAGCTCAAGACTCTTACCAGCAACCTCCAAACCCGCCAAGTCAAAAACGTCATCCTCGACCTCGCCATCGTCCGCGGCCTCGACTACTACACCGGTACCGTCTTTGAAACCAACATCAAAGGCTCCGAATCCTACGGCAGCATCATGAGCGGCGGCCGCTATGACAACCTCGTCTCCAACTACTCTAGCGAAAAGTTCGAGGGCGTCGGCGCCAGCATCGGCCTCTCTCGCCTCTACCAAGTCCTCGTCGAACTCGGCCTCATCCAGCCCGAAGCCCAAACCCGCCTCGGCGTCGACCTCCTCTTTCTCCCCATCGGCGATGACCCAGCCGCCTACCAAGCCGCCTCGGCCTTCGCCATCGCTTCCGCCAAGCTCGCCCAAGCCAGCGGCCAAACCACCGACATCCTCTTTGCCGACCGCTCACTTAGCAAAAAAATGGAATACGCCAACAAGTCCGGCGCCAAAAACGTCGCCGTCATCGGCGACCAAGAGGTCCAAAGCCAGACCTACCAAGTTAAACCGCTCTAGCTTTGTAGTATGATATAATAAAGCCATGTTATATTATAACTCCGGCCTCATCGGTTTGCCCGTTCGCGAAGCCCGCAGCGGCGAAACTCTCGCCATCGTCGAAAAGCTCATCATCGACCCCCGCTCTTTCACCCTCGCCGCCCTCCGCCTCACCACCGCTGAGAAAGAGAGCAGCTACATGGTCAGCACCAGTATTGACGAAATCAACCTCCGCCACGGCATTTTCTTCACCGACACCGACGCCATCTCCAAACTATCCGAGCTACCACGCCTACAAGAAGTCGTCGATCTCGGCTTCGAGCTCCTTAAGCTCCCCGTCCGCACCCAAGGCGCCAAAAAACTCGCCTCGCAAAAACTCGGCTCCGTCGAAGATTTCGTCATCGACGACACTTCCTTTGCTGTCTTCCAAATTGTTGTCAAACGCGGCCTCTTTTCCGGCTTCTTGCCCGAGCTCGCCATCAACCGCCAACAAATTCTCGAGCTCACCAATCGCCAACTTATCGTCGCCGACGCCTACGCCAAATCCGCTCTTCCTGCCACTGCGTCTACCGCGTCCGAATAGCCAAACCCCTGCCGCATCAAATACTGCACCAACTCCGCATCATTATATTTCGCCCGCTTTTTGGCAATTACTTTCTCGATTTCGGCCTTGTCGTCCCGCCCTAAGCCGTCCGTCGCTAGCTCTTCCATCACCCTTTCCGCCATCGCTTGCCTGATACCCTTTTGGTGTAGCTCCAAAAGCAGCCGCCGCCGACTCACGCCCTTGCGCTGCCGCCGCGTCTCCACAAACCAACGCGTAAATTTCTCATCGTTAACATAACCTCTTTCCAGCAACCGCTCTCTAACCTTGTCGGCCATTTTCCAAGTTTTCCTCCCCAAGTAGTCATCCAGCTCCTTCGCCGAACGCGGCCGCATCAGCGACCATTCCAGAGCCCGCTGGAATGGCCACTCAAAGCCCTCGGTCTCTAGCTTCATACCTGCGGCACGTTTTTCATCGTCAAGCTCAGTCGCCCTCGATCGTCAATCGCTTCTAGCAACACGTAGACTTCCTGCCCCATCTTCAGCGCATCTTCCACCTTATCCAGCCGTTTGTCGCTAATCCGCGAGATATGTAGCATCCCATCAACACCCGGCAAAATGTTCACAAACGCGCCAAATTCCTTGATACCGACCACCTGACCCTTGTAGATCTTGCCAACTTCCGGCTCTTCAACCAAGCCCTTCACCCACTCCACTGCTTTCGCAATCGACGCCGGGTCTACTCCCGCAATCGTCACCAAGCCGTCGTCCGCAATGTCAATCTGCGCGCCCGTCTCGGCCGTAATCTTGTTAATCGTCTCACCGCCCTTGCCGATTACCGTACCAATCTTCTCTGGGTTAATCTTCACTTTTTCAATTTTCGGCGCATAATCGCTAATCTTCGCCCGCGGCGTCTTAATCACTGACACCATATGCTCTAAGATTGCCAAACGCCCGGACTTACTTTGCATAATCGCCTGCTCCAGCACTTTCACCGGCAGACCATGTACTTTCATATCCATCTGCAAAGCCGTAATACCCTTCGCCGTTCCCGCCACCTTGAAGTCCATATCACCCGCAAAATCTTCCGCGTCGGCAATGTCGCTTAGCACATACGGCTTCTCGCCGTCCATCATTAGCCCCATCGCAATTCCCGACACCGCGCCCTTAATCGGCACACCCGCATCCATCAACGCCATACAGCTCGAGCAAACCGCCGCTTGCGACGTCGAACCGTTCTGGCTCATGATTTCCGTCACGCTGCGAATCGCATAGGGGAAATCTTCCGTCGTTGGCAGTACCGCGAGCAACGCCCGCTCCGCCAAGTAGCCGTGTCCAATCTCTCGTCGGCCCGGCGAACCCAGCCGCCCAACTTCGCCCACCGTATATTTTGGCGCATTATAATGGTGCATATATCGCCGCTCGCCATCCGTTACTTCCATCGTGTCCACAATCTGCGCGAAACTCAGTGGCGCCAAAGTCACAATGTTCATCGCCTGAGTAATTCCACGAGTAAACAAGCTCGATCCATGCGCTCGTGGCAAGAATCCAACCTCACTCGACAATTCGCGGATTTCATCCAACTTCCGACCGTCCGGGCGTTCGTTGTCTTCAACAATCCCTCGCCGCACGTCTTTATGTACCGCCAAAGTAAACGCCTCTTCATATTCGTTGCGCTTCTCGTCGTCCTCATCCACACCCATATTCTCAAACAATTCCGTCCGCATCTGCTCACGTAGCTTCTTGATAAATTCATTCCGCTCCGGATATGGCTTGTGCGACTCCACACCCAGCTTATCCTCAATCCACGAGTCAACCGCCTTCTGAATATCCTCGTTTGGCAAAACCAACTCATATTCCTGTGCTTCCGGCGCCACCTTTTTCGCCAGCTCTTGCTGCAATTTAATCACCGGCTGGTAGTTTTCGTAAGCCCACACCAGACCCTTTACAACTTCTTCTTCGCTCACCTCGCGCGCCGCCGATTCCACCATCGTAATGCCTTTTTCCACACCGGCCACTACCAAATCAAGGTCGCTCTCCGCCCGCTCTTCGGGGCTCAAAAATGCCTTGAACTCGCCCTTCACTCGGCCCAAGCGCAAACCCGCCACCGGCCCGTCAAACGGTGTGCCTGTCAGCATCAACGCGCTCGACGCCGCAATCATCCCTATCATATCTGGACGGAAGTTGGGATCCATCGACAATACCGTTGCCACCACCTGTACTTCTTGCCGATAGCCCTTCGGAAAGAGCGGCCGAATTGGCCGGTCAATCAAGCGCCCAATCAACACCGCCTCATCGCTCGGCCTACCCTCACGCTTGATAAAGCGCGAGCCTGAAATCTTGCCTGCCGCATAAAACTTTTCTTCATAATCCACCGACAGCGGGAAAAAGTCCTGCTCCACCTGCCGGCCAACTTGCGCCGTCCCTAGCACCACCGTATCACCATAACGCACCAAAACCGATGCCGTCGAACGAAACCCCACTCGGTTTACCTCTAAGCTTAACTCCCGCCCCAACCACTCGGTCTTCACGCTAATAATGTCCTTACCGTTAGGATTTTTAATCATTTTCTTCCTTTCTGGAAGCAAATTAAGTAGCCCGTCTGTTTCAGGCAACCAGATCTGCCTCCATTACCCTCCCAGTATATCATATCTCGCCAAAATATGCTATACTCTTTTTATGGCAGGACATAGTAAATGGGCGACGACTAAAAGACAAAAGGCCGTCGTTGACGCTAAACGCGGCAAAATCTTCACCAAAATCGGCAACATGATTGCCATTGCCGCTAGAAACGGCTCCGATCCCACCACCAACCCCGCCCTCGCTCTCGCTATCGACAAAGCCAAGGCCGCCAATATGCCAAATGATAATATCAAACGCGCCATCGAACGCGCCGCTGACAAATCCGCCGCCGCCCTCACCGAGGAACTCTACGCCGCCTACGGCCCCGGCGGCCTCGCTATCCTCATCCAAGTCGCTACCGATAACCGCAACCGCACCCTCCCCGAAATCAAATCCATCCTCGCTAAAAACGGCGCTACTCTCGTCGACGTCGCCGCCGTCCTCTACCAATTTACCAAACAAACCGAAGACGGCGAACTGCAATACGTCCCCAATTTCCCCATTGACCTATCCGAAGCCGACGCCGCAGCCGCCGACACCCTCCTTGACACACTCGACGACCACGACGACGTCCAAAACCTCCACACCAACCTCGCCTAATTTTTTTAAGTTAAACAATAAAAAACTAGCCAATATTCACTCTTGGCTAGTTTTTGCATATAGTTTTACGGCCAGAGTTCGGCCACCGTCCGCGCAATCGTGCCGCGCTGCACTGCCTGCGGATCCAGCAAACGAAGCACATAAACATTCTCCGCCCCACGCAATCGGTTCATCGCCTGCGTCAAGCCATTGTGGTACCCATTCGCCTCGCCGTCAATCTGGGAAATATCACCCAGAACAATCGTCAATGAATCCCGACCCGAACGGCTAATCACTGTCCTCAACTGATTTGGCGAAAAGTTCTGCGCCTCATCAATAATCAGCACTGAATTATCGTACGTCGTCCCGCGCTCATCATTGATGGTGTCAACTGTCATCTCAAATTGACTGCCTTGCTGCCTTGCTAGCGTCCGCCCAATTTCCACCGGGCTGGCCGACATCGCTTTCTTAAAGCCTTCATCTTTGTTTCGAATCTCTGCCACCCGCGCAATTGCCTGATAAATCGCCCGGAAATAATGGTCGCACTTCTGTTCCTGTGTGCCGGGCAAAAAGCCCTCTTTGTCCGACACTTCCGTGTTGTTCTTCAGATATATAATCCGCGCGAATTCACCATCCTGTACCAATTGATAGGCCGCAGCCGCCGCGAGCAATGTCTTGCCTACTCCCGCCAAGCCTTCAACAATTACCACTCGGTTTTTCGGTTCGTTCGTCAGCGCGTCTATCATGAATTTCTGTCGCACGCCCATAGGCATCACGCCAAACACTCTCACCGGCTGGAGAATCGCCTCAACCATCTCGCCATTGAATCGACCCAAAAGCGTCGATTTCGGCCGGTTCGCATTCTGTAGCAACAAGTACTCGTTCCTCGTCATCTTGCCAATCGGCCGCATCGCCTCCGCCTGTTCGTCCCAAATCGTGATTTTATCCAGCGGGATTTTCCAGTCGCCTTGATTGCCAGCCTGCTCAAATGTATCAACGTCGCAAAATGCCTCCGTCGCTCCTTGATAGCGGCTGGCAAACCGCGGTTGCGGTATATTGACGCACTCCAACCCGTGTTTTTTACAAAACATCTGGATTAAGCGGTCAAACCGGTCGCAATACGCCACCAAAACTTCACGTCTACCCTTGAAGAACTCTTTCAACTCCAAGGCGACGCCAAGCGCCGCTCGCTCCGAGCCGCTCGGGCAATCCAAAGCCAACGCTTTGTCCGTCTTTACAATCGACAACGTCAGCCCAGCTCCATAAATTGCGCTGGTGCCGATATTGTCATGCTCGCCCCCGTCGTCAAAATAGACGTCTGTGGCGTTAATGTGTTGCAAAATCTTCCGCGCGTTGTGCTCGCGTTCAGCTTCCCAACTGGTCGTCTCGCGCGTATTGTGCCCGCGCGCCAAAGTCGAGTAGCGCGGTAGGTCCTCTGCCGGGATTACAAGGTCAGCGTTCTGAAAGTCTTCAGGCAGCAGCCTGTAAACGCCCCCCCCCATTAGAGTTCTCTGATAGTCTGCCAGCGTTGCTGACGTTGCAAGGATAATAATCTGTCTCATAGGTGTTCCTCCTTCTAACTATATGATTTGAATGTTCGCCCAACTGCCCCTCTATTATACTATACTTATTCCATTAATACCAGCGGTTCCGCTGCCAAAAAGCATACGCCCCCGCATATCCACCATAACGCGCCTTCACATAACCATATTGCCACTTCAAACTATCCACCGGGTCAAACGGATTGCCCGGCACTTTCGAACACGGAAACGCCTGCGCCAAACCGCACGCCCCACTCGACCGATTTACCGCATTCGGGTTCCATGAGCTCTCCCGAAACACAATATGATCCACATACGCCCAGTCCGCCTCCGGAATCCCGGCCGCACTCATCCATTGGATTTTTAGTGGCGTCAAGTTTATTGTCGGCGGCCGCTTCGTCATATCCGGGCTCTGACCCGCCGACGCCTCTTCCTCCTCGCCCTGCACCACATCATACAAATGCGGGCTAATCGGCCCGTCGCCCTCGCCATATAACCGCGCCGTCCGCGCATCCGCCCACTCTAAAATCCGGTAAGGCGTCGCCCGGAAAATATTCACATAATATGTATTACTATCAATCGCCACATCTTCCTCCGGCGCCACCTTATCACCAATCGCTAGGCTCGTATCAATCCTCTCCAGCAACTCACCCACCGTCCGCGCATCCGTCTTCACTACCCGCTTCTGCCCGCCGTCGTATATCACCACCGTCCGCCGCTCCACTTCCTCCGCCTCACCCGTCGCTAAAACTTCTGACACCGCCAAAAAGCCCGCCACCGCCACCACTGCTCCCAGCCCAATCACCGAAACACGCATTATGCCCTATTATACCACAGGCGTCGCCTACCTAGAACTCATGCGGATGCAGCACCGCATAATCGTATAGTTTATTCACCGTCTCCAGCAACACTTTCTCCCGTGTCTGCCGGCCATTCACCGTTATCAGCATCCCCATTGCCCGGTAATAATCAATTATCGGCCAAGTCTTATTCCGAAACTCGTCTATCCGACTCTCAACTTTGCGCCAGTCTTCGTCGTCCACCCGCACCTCGCGCTTCAACTCCACCGCCGCCGCATTCAGTCCGCCCTGTACACCCTGCGCCGCCGTCTCGATTTGGTCGCCGCCCACCTGCGCCACTTCCCAGCGATTGCGGATTTCCTGTTCCGACAAGTTTAAAAGTATCACCGCCTGCAACGGGTGCCCGGCTTCCTGCAATGCCTCCTCGACATATTCTTCCTCGCCATCCCAGCGGCCAATCCCGCCCAAAATCAGCGCCTCGTCCTCATACCTCGGGTCGCCCAAGTGCGGCAAAACAATCCGCTTAAACGATTCTGTCGGCGTCCACCGCCCCGCTCGCGTCAAATCGCTCCCCGGGTTCGTCCGCTCATACTCCCGCAAAATCTCCCCACTGCTCACAAACTTCGCTTCCAGCACCTGCGCCACCTGTCGCCCCACCGTATCCTTGCCCGCAAACGGCACACCGAAAATATTGATTGAGCCTTTCCGCAACCACTCCTTAATCCACCAAATCCTATCCATCAATAATTCCTGTTAGGATAGTATATCGCAAATGACGCACCAAAGATTAGCAATGTGCCCAGCAAAAACCACTGCGACAAAACGATTGCCGCCACTGATGCAATTCCCGCATCCGGTGCAAACAAACCGCCCGGGTGGCTGTTCTGCGCATTCTTCGCGTTGACCTCACTCGACTCACCCAACGGGTCCAAGTAGCCAGCATCACCATCATCTGGGCGTGGCGTGTCCACACTTACCGTCCCATCCTCGTCAGTTGGCGGTGTCGGCACATCATCCCCACCCGGGTTATCGGTCGGCGGGATTACAACCATATCTTCAAACCCCGCAAAGTCCGCCGCCCGCGCCAAGCTCTCCGCCCCATTCATGCTCGTCTTATAGGTAATTGTATTGTAGTATGACCCCTCTTTTCGGTCCGGCGCCACATAGTATGAGAAATACGCTGTATCGCCCTTTTTCCCATTCGGCGCCAAGCGCACCGGCGCCCCCAAGCGCGACCCATTGTTCGACGAATGCGGCACATTTATCACCATCGGGCTCCACGAATTTTCATCGTCCGGCGTAAACGTATAATACAGATTGCCACTCTCTAGCGGCAAGAAGCCTAGACCATCCTCATCAAATTCCTCGCCCACGTTGATAAATGAAGCAATATGGGTTATATCCAGCGCATTCGCCGGGTCGCGGTTCGTAATGCTTGACGTGTAGCGAATCAATTTATTTTCCACCGTCTCGGCCTCAATCGTCGCATCAGCCCGGATTGGCCAGACCATGTCCCGAATCGTAATCAAACAATTCGCGTGCGACGTGCTCCGCTCCGCGTAAAAGAAGCTCAAGTGCGCTATCTCACCCTCTTTTAGCCCTAGATCCACTTGCCGGCTCTGGCCATTCACCGTCGCCGTTACCGACCCATCCTGATTTATCACAAAATGTCCCTGAATCGCCGTATGCAACCCGCCGATGTCCAGCACTAACTGGTTGTTGATAAATACCCACACGTCGTCGTCGCCCTCGAATTCCCAGCGCTCATTGCCCGACAGCTGCACCTCAAATGGGAATGACGTCATCGCCGTAAAGTGGAAGTTCAACCCCGGCGTCGTCGTATAATCGCCATCCGAAAACGGATAGCCGTTTAATGGAAAGACCTGCCCGCCACCGTAAGTATAGGTATTCGAGTCGCCTACGCGATTGAAAGTGATTGTCCTATCCACCCGCTCACTTTTGCCCGCCACTTCATTAAACCAACGGTTGAAATTATCTCCCCAAACGCCACGATTCTCTGGCCGCTGGCCTGCCGCCTGCGCCGCCGTCGCAAAAGTCGGCACTGGCTTACCGTCCGCCCCTAGCCTGTCCTGCACCAGCCCCTGCACCATCACACCCGTAATATTACACCTCGTGTACTCAAATTGTCGCTGCGACGCTGGCAAATTACAAGCATCCGACCTCTGATCGTAATAAGTTATCGGCACCGTGATAGTCTCCGGATTCGAGTCCGACAGCAGACGCGCCCAGCCCTTCGGCACACCGTGCTCATGCTCCAGCTCCACCGTCGTTAGCATTCGCGCCGTTTGCGTAATCGCAAACAACACCAGCAACCCAAACGAGATTAGCATCACGACCCGCGAAACCACCTGCACCTTATGCCGGAATTCCTTCTCTTTTTTCGTCATCTTCGCCATATTTCTTCCTAATTATGCTTATCTATATATACTATACATCTTGCATTTTCTACTGTCAAGTGCTATACTACTGCGGTACGGTGGGGCGAGAAAACGCCCCTTTATCTCAGTAAACCTTAATAAAAAGGAGGAAAATGTATGCAAACTACCAGAACCCCCATCCCCGAGGCGAAAATGGGCTTACCGTTCTTCGACCTCTTCGACGAAATGACCGAATCCTACGCCGACCTACCAGCCATTAAGTTCCCGGCGGCAGGTGTCGAGTTCAACTTCGCCGAAACCAAGACCATGGGTAAGCGCTGGGCCAATGCGCTTAGCAACTTCTGGGTCGAGCACATCAATCTGCCCCTCGTTGGGAGGGTTGATGACCCTAAGCTAATGTCCGGCTTCCCTGTCTACGTCCCGAGCACCGTCTTTGCCCAAGAGCTGGCTTGCTCCAAGATTGGTCTCACCGACTTCACCGTCACGCACATGCAACTTGCTAAGCGCGGCGCCGAGTTGGTTGACGCTGGCAACGCCAAGATTCTGCTCATGCCCGACATCGCACTCAAGACGCCCGCGGCGGCAGCTTTACTTGAGCAAATCAACCGCTCCGGTGTCCGGTTCGTCATCATCACATCACCGGCCGACTACACCCCAGCCCAGCACAAGGACGCTTCAGCTTTCGCCAGCCTCTTCCCCGACAAGCGCGTCCTCACCACCAGCGACATCCTGCAGTACGACGACGGCAAAGGCAGTTCGATTAACTCGAGCACCAACGTTTCGTCAGTCGCCTTCACATCCGGCACTACCGGCAAACCCAAGGGTGTCATGATACCCCATGGCCGCGCCGCCTATGCCTACAACTCGTTCCTGCCTCATCCCGTGCTTTCCAACATGCCGGCCGATTCTGACTACTACGTCACCATCCCCGGCCACCACGAGACGTCCCGCAAGTACGCTGTCCAGTCCCAACTCTTATCCGGGCGCTGCCTCTATATGCAGCCCGCTTACGGTGTTGAGAGCTTCCTGAAGGATATTCTGAACCTGCGGCAAGGCTCCGGCCTAGTCGTCGCCCCCGAGTTCGCCTTTGCCCTACAAGATTGCGGGCTAGAGCGCGGCGCGCTCTCGCACATCGCCTACTTCCAAATCGGCGGCTCGCCCGTTCCCGAAAGCACCGCTCCTCGGCTTGAAGCCATCGCGGAATATTTCGGTACTCGCTTCGTCCTCGGCTATGGCTCAAGTGAGGGTCTGCCCCAGATTTTCGTTTCCAGCTGTCAGCCTAACACCGGCTTGCTCGATTTAGTCCCGCTTGGCGACTTCTGCTTCCGCATCGCTGACGAAGACGGCGGCCCCGTCGAGTACGGCCAGCTCGGCCAGCTCGAAATGGAGCGCGGCCCTTACGCTTTCTTGGGCTATCTCAATCGCCCCGACCTCGACGACGAGACCTACGCCGACGACGGCTACTACACCCCGCACGATTTGATGCGCGAGGTAGGCAAAGACTGCACCGGCAGCAACCTCTATCGCATCCCCGACCGCTTCGGCAACAGCTTTGTTATCGACGATGAGCGCTATTTTATGTACCCGCTCCGCGACGCACTCTGCGAATGCCCCGACGTGACCGAAGCGCAACCAGTCAGACTTAACCTCAGTCAGCACACCGTGGTTGGCCAAGTGGTACTCAAGAAAGGCGCCGATCAAGTCGAAGCCTACGATGCCATTATGGCCGCCTGTCAGTCCTTACCCGAGGTTCTGCGCCCCAAAGACATCAAGTTCCGTGCCAGCTTCGAGATTGACACCGAGACCGGCAAACGCCGCATCAGCGACCTACCCGACGACCTTGACGGCTACGGGGTCAACAGCCAAAATTCCTTTCACTAACGGCAAGATTACCCACTATGTTCCTCCAAAAGCCCCCGCAACCACATTATTCGTGTGATCGGGGGCTTGCAAATTGCCTGTGCTAATATATAATTATACTAAACGGAGGTTGGTACGTATGCAGTTAGTCAATATTCTAATGTTCCTTGTCGCCGCAATGGCCTTGATGTCAGGCGTCGTCGTGGTTCTTGGTGTCGGTCGCAGTGAGCGGACGCGCGCCTTATGGTTCTTGCTCGCCGGCATCGGTATCACCACTTGGTGCACTACCATGTCGCTCTTCTTCATGGCCCGACCGGGCGAGGAAGCCATCGCCGACCTCTACATCCACATCACCTACACCGCCGCCCTCATTATCACCGCCGGCGTCTTCGGCTACAACTGCTGGGTTAACCGCGCCGGCAAAGTCGCCTCTCTCCTCGTCCTAGCCATCGCCACTGCCTTCGCCATCAAGTTCAACCTCGAGCCATCACTCCTCTACTCTAACATGACTCTAAGCGCCTCTACTAACAATAACCTCACCAACGCCGACTCTTGGTTCGTCTACGCCTACTTTGGCTTTATCGGCGCATCCATCACGGCCTACCTCATCGCTCTCGCCTTCCAAATCAAAAGGGCTGCTAACAAAAATCTTAAGAACGGCCTCACCGTTTCTTTCGTCGGCTGGCTCGTCAACGGCATTATCGTTTCCGTCTTTGCCATGATTCTCCCCGTCTTCGCCCACGACTACAGCCTCTCATGGGTCGGGCCACTCTCCATGGGTATCGTTCTGCTCACCGTCTACTTCTCCCTCCTCCGCTACCGCCTCCTCATCCTCCGCTCCAACTGGCTCGCCATCGTCTCCTACGCCATGATTTTCATCCTCGCCACCATGGCCTATATGGTCCTCTTCTTCGTCGTCTTCACCGCTCTCTTCAAAATCCCTAACCCATCCATGAGCGTCCTCGCCCTTAACGTCGTCATGGTCGCCATCGTCCTCCTCCTCCTGCCCGTCATCAGCGAAGTCGGCGCCGCCATCAAATCGATGATTTTCGTCCGCAGCGTCGACATGGTTTATATTATCAAACGCATCAACCGCCTCGCCGGGCAAAAAGTCGACCTCAAGAACCTCGCCGAATTCCTCGCCGACCGCATGCACTTTGACTACGTCGGCTTCCTCATCGACGGCCGCCTCTGGGGCTCGGAAAAAATCGACCTCGCCGATAACGAGCTCGTCCTCATCTCCAAAATGAAACACTCCACCAACTACATCTGGCTCTACGTCGACGACGCCTTGAAGCCCGTCTTCGAGCGCTCCAACCTCGCCGCCGTCGCCCAGATGCGAAACGCCCGCGGCCAAGTCTTCGGCCACATCCTAATTGGTCGGCCACTCGGCGAAATCGAGTTCGCCCAACGCGACCTCACCCAAGTCGAGAGTATCGTCAACCTCGTCGCCGCCATCGTCGACTCCGGCGAGAAAAAAGTTTGTATCAACGTCAACGGCCAAAAAGTCTGCGGTGTCCCCGAAAGTGAAGCCAAGAAGATCTCAGGAGGCTAGATGAGCGCCGCGGCCGCCGCCAAAATCCTCAAGCAAACTCGCATGACCATCCTCCTCTCGCTTAACGCCGTCGCGATTATCATCGCCGGCATTTTGATTGCCCGCGCCATCGGTATGAATCCAGAATTCCGCGTCGTCAGCGAACGCGACGACACCACAGCCAATGACGGCGGCTACAGCCCTGACCTCCTTGACCCCGAAAGCGGCGAACACAACGGCCAAGGCGGCTCCTCCGGTGGCGGAAGCAACCCCAACAATCCCCAAAGTCCCAGCGGCGGCAACGGCGCTGACCCCGCTGGCGAGGAAACCAGCGGTGGCGGTGTCGCCCGCGGCGAGCTCTGGGCTATGAACGAAATCACCATTTTCATGACCGCCGACATCGACATCTGCGTCGACAGCTCCCTCTCCAACCTCGGCGACATGTACTGGCAAACCAGCAACACCAGCGTCATCGACAGCTTCTATGCTAACGCCCGCACCCGACTTGGCTACAGCAACGACCGCTGCCGCTACCCCAAAATCGTCGGCCCCGGCACCACCGTCATCACCGCCGGCACCACCGACGGCTCCCGCCGCGACACCCTAACCGTCCGCGTCGTCATGCCACCAATCGACGAATGGCGCCGCGAAGTCCTCCGCCTCGTCAACGTTGAGCGCGCCAAAGTCGGACTCAAATCTCTCGCTTGGGGCGAAGGCTGCAGCAACGCCGCTACAACTCGCGCCCGCGAAATCGTCGAATCCTACAGCCACACCCGCCCTAATGGCACCTCTTGGCAAACCGCCTGCCCTATCCCCGGCTCTGGCGGCGCCGCTGGCGAGAACCTCGCCGCCGGCAACACCGCCGTCTCCCCCCGCACCGTCGTTGCCTCGTGGATGAACTCCCCCTCGCACCGCGCCAACATCCTCGACGCCCGCTTTACCCGCCTCGCCGTCGGCTTCCACTTCGACATCAACTCGCAATATCGCACCTACTGGTCGCAATTTTTCTCCACCTACTAAGCCCACCTCTAGCTTGCAAAAATCCCCTTTGTATGCTATACTTGCAACACGGTCCCATCGTCTAGCGGTTAGGACACCAGGTTTTCATCCTGGCAACCCGGGTTCGACTCCCGGTGGGATCACCAGTACCACATTAATAACACGGTCCCATCGTCTAGCGGTTAGGACATCAGGTTCTCATCCTGAAAACCCGGGTTCGATTCCCGGTGGGATCACCATACTAGGAGGGATGGAAAAGGGAGCTTGCTCACTTTTACAGACCGACGACGTGTGGAAGAAATTTACAAAATAAATTTCTACCAGACTTGGTGGATGTAGCTCAGCGGTAGAGCTCTGGGTTGTGGTTCCAGCTGTCGCGGGTTCAAATCCCGTCATCCACCCCAAATCCGCCAACTAATTAGTTGACGGATTTATGAAATCTTCCGGATTAATGTAAACAATATTTGGTAGTTCGCGGCCTTCCTCGTCCCAATCCAAGCCAAAACCGACCACAAACACATCTTGAATTTCAAAACCTGTATAATCGGCTTTGAATCCCTTCAGCTCTGGCCGGCGGCGCGATGGTTTATCCAGCAAAGCCACTGTCCTGATACTCGCCGGCTTCCCATAACGAAACTTCAGCACCTTCAGCAACTCCGACAAAGTATACCCGCTGTCGATAATGTCCTCCACCACCAAAACATGTTTCCCTGCCAAATCCGGCTCTGCCAACTCCTGCAGCCAATTTAACTTACCCGTACTTTCCGTGCCCGCATAGCTCTTGACCCGCACTCCGTCCACCTGAAAAGTCATCCCCAGCTCATCCAGCTCCTTCGCCAAATAACCGGCTGTCGTCTTTGCGCCCTTCAAAGCAATTACTAGGTGTATTGCTGCCCTCGCATAATCAGCCGCAATCTGTCGCGCCAACCTGCGGATGCCCTCCAACGCCTGCTCCTTGCTAAGCAGAATCGGACACACCGACTTACGCCCCTTGAACGTGCAATACATAAAATTAGCCTCCATCGCATTACCTCCTTTAGAAGATTTGAAAGTCCTCCCACCGTCCTATATTAATATTATAAACCTATCTCTTCTTCACTTCAATATGTAGCGACCGCACAATTACATAAATCACCAGCAAAATCACCATAAAGTTAACTAAATCATTCAAGAATGCCCCGTACTGAATCGACACCACATCGCCCTGCCGCGTCGAAATCTCCCACACCACCCCGCGCAGCCCGTCCGTTGAACCCAGCAACAAACCGACCGGCGGCATCACAATATTATTAATAAACGAATTCGCCAACGTCGCCGCCGCCGTACCTAAAACCAAACCAACCGCCAAGCCGATTATCCCCTGCTCGCTCATAAACTCAAAAAAGCCGTTCTTCCGCACTTTCTTACAAACCATTTTCACTTGTGTCTTCATAATCCTCCTAATTTAATACCTTTTCTAACATTTGGCCAGCTGTTTGCACCAAATATATCACCCGCGAATAACTCTGCCGCGTCGGCCCCAGCACCCCGATGTACGTCTTGTCCGAAAACGGCGACCGAAACCGCGACACGATCAACGACGCCTCACTCGTGCGACCAATCGGATTCTCCCGCCCGATATAAATATTCACCGGCTCGTTCGGCTCCGCCTCGCGTAGCCACGGCTCGATGTTATCCAGCAACCGCGCCACACTCAAAGTCCGCTCACTCGTCAAAAACTCCGGCTGCGAAAACAGCGACGACAACCCCGCCATATAAAGCCGCCCATCAATCGTCGCCAACCCCAAATTGCCCGTCAAATCGACCAACGTCTCCACCGCCTGTCGAATCGCCGCATCCGCCTTATTCTGCCCCTCCACCCGCGAAATCAACGCGTGTCGCGCCCGCGCCAAATCCCGCTCCAGCTCCCCCTCCGCCGCATCTTCCGCCAACGCATTGACATATAACCGATACCCCGCGTCCGTCGGAATCCGCCCCGACGACGTATGCAACGTCTTCAGCAGCCCCAACTCCTCTAGCCGCGCCATCTCCGCCCGCACCGTCGCACTACTCACATCAAATAATTTCGCCAGCATCACGCTCCCCACCGGCACCGCCACTTCCGCATACTGCTCAATCACCGCAAACAAAATCGCCCTTTGGCGTTCTGTAATCTCGTCTTTCATAGCTCAATTATATCATATTCGCCCGGCTTTAGCACACCCAGCTGGTATTTGCCAAACTGCGTCCGCTCCAGCTTCACCACCGTATAGCCCAACGCCCCAAAAGTCCGCCGAATCTGCCGATTCCGCCCCTCGCTCATCTCCACCCGCCAGCGCTTCCGTCCCTCACCCATCCTTGTTAGCCCCAATTTACTCTTTCCGTCCGGCAAATCAATCCCAAAATCGCTAATCATCTGCTGGTGCAACGGCTCCAGCGCCCGCTCCAGCTCCACCTCATAAACCTTCACCTTGCCAAAACTCGGGTGCGTCATCCGAAAATTAAAATCCCCGTCATCGGTCAACAAAATCAGCCCCGAACTCTCCTTATCCAGCCGCCCCACCGTCTTCAAACTGCGATATTTTTCCGGCAACAACTCATAAAGCGTCTTGCCATTTTGCGCCCGCCGGCTGCTCGCATAACCCACCGGCTTGTTCATCGCCAAATAAGTTTTCGCCGCCACCGCCTCAACTTTTTTGCCATCTAACCAAACCTCATCGCCCTCATTTACCCGCTCTCCCAGCACCGCCGAACGCCCGGCACTGCCATTTTCCCTCTGTTCTGAGTGTCCGGACACTCGCACACGGCCGGCCGCGATTAGGTCATCCGCCTTCCTCCTCGACACCCCTAGGTTCTCCGCCAAAAACTTATTTAGGCGCATTGAAAACCGGCTGTTCTCCCACCGTCGCACTCGAAACCACCGCCTGCGTTGGCGGCGGTGTCATTGCTGGCGTCGCTGTCGTCGGCGCCAACTGCACCAACAACTCAAAAGCCGCCGACACCAAATCATCAATCGTCGCCGCTGACTTCACAAAATATTTGTCCGCCTTCAAACCCTCACCGCGCGCCTTTTCCGCCTCGCCCGACAGCGCCGTCATCAAAATCACCCGCGTCTCTGCCGTGTCCGGGCTCGATCGCAAAATATCCAACATATCAAAACCACTCATCTTCGGCATCATCACATCCGAGATTACCAAATCCGGCTTCTCCCGCTGGATTAACGACAGCCCCGCATCGCCATCATGCGCCACCAAAACATTATTCTGGCCGCCCGCCCGTAGCTTCACCGCATAAATCTCCGCCAACGCCACGTCATCCTCAATCACAATAATTTTCTTCTGCTCCATGCCCTAATTATATCATAAGCAAAATCGAAGGCAAGCTAATCATACTCCGGCTCCACCATACCGTCATTTTCTCCCGCCACCAACCGCTCGCGCCCCACCGCCCGCCAATCCTCGCCCTCACCACTCGCTCCCACAATCGGTATTTTATATAGCTCCGCCAAAGTATTCGCCAGCGCCATTCCCAAACGCGCCCCCGTGAAACTCCCTTTATCGCGATGCACCACAATTCCACTCGGCTCCTCCCCATTCAACGTATCCATCACAAAACCCAGCAGCTCATCGCTCATCTTCCGCCCCAAAGTCCGGACTTTCGGCTCATCCTCCAACCAAATCTTCGCCTCCGCCCCTAGCGTATCCAGATACAAAATCACATCAGGCTCGCCTGCAAGGCAATCTCCGTCGCCTCATTCGTCTTCACGATATAAATCGGCTTGCGGCCTTTCGCCACATTCGCTAACTGCGCCCCATCCAAACCGCGCCCGTTTTTCTCTTCGTCAAGCTCAAAGCCTAGAAACTCTAGTCCCTCAACAATCCCCGCTCGCGCTTCTGCCCCGCGCTCACCAACCGTCGCCGTAAAGACCACCGCATCCAGCCCGCCCATCGCCGCTGCCGCTTTTGCCACGCCCTCGACCACTTTTTGTCGGTACAAATCCAACGCAAAAATCGCCTCCTTGTCGCCCTCGTCCGCCGCTCGCTCAACATTTCGCATATCGTCATCGCCCGCCACTCCGCGGAAACCACATTCCTTATTCAAATACTTCTCAAAATCCAAACTTTTTAGCTCCAGCGCCCGCTGTAGCACCAATAGTGCCGACGGATCAATCGACCCCGCCCGCGTCGCCATCATCAGCCCATCCAGCGGCGTCACGCCCATCGAGTTGCCCCAACTTTTGCCATCCTTCACCGCCGTAATCGACGCCCCCGACCCCAAATGGCAAATCGCCATCCGCGGCTTCAACTTGTCCTCGTTTTGCAATTTTCGCACCGCCGCCGACACCGAGATACCATGGTAGCCAAACCGCTTCACACCAAATTCGTCCGCCAGTTTCCGGCTAATCGCATAGTATTCCTGCACCTCCGGCTGCGTCCGGTGGAACCGGCTATCCGAAATCGCCAGCATCCTCGACCCCTTGAAAATCTTCCGCGCGTCTTCAATTTCTGCCAAGACTACCGGCACATGTAGCGGCGCCAGCTCCGCCACCTGCGCCAATTTCTCCATAAACTCATCATCCACCAAATGATTTTCCGCAAAATAATCCGTCGGCCCGACCAACCGCACCGCAATTATAAAATCGCCCGCCGCCTGCACACCCTTTTTCTCCGGGTCTTCGTCTAACTGTACCCCATATTCTGCCAAAATCTCCGGCACCAACTCAATCGCCTGCCGAATTTCCTTCATTTTGCAATCGCCGCACATCGCGCCGACCACCTTTTTCGTCTTTTCGCCGTTTCTCTCCATCGTACAGACAAATTGGTCCCCCTCCGGCTCAAAATGCAGCGTCAACACCTCCGCCCCATCCTCATAATACGCATATTTCCGGCTCGAACTGCCCGGATTTAACACTAAGATTGAATTTTGTATTGCCATTTTACATCTTTCTCACGATCTTTGCCGTGCTTAATTATATATTGTCCGGCTAGTTCTCGCTCGCGCAAAAGCTCACGCGCCGCCTCCGCCGCCACCTCTCTATCCACTATACCGTAGAACAGCCCAACTTTCAAGATGTCAAGCGCCAAATCATAGCGGCTCGCCCGGTTCAGCATCAACATGTCCAGCGGCGTTGTCGTCGACCCCTTTTCCTCATAACCCCGAAGCAGCACTCGCCGCGGATTCGTATATCGCCCAAAAATCGCCGCCAACGTCTCCGCATAACCATGAAACGCCGCCACAATCGGCGTTTTCTGGCCAAAATACTCGTCAAACAATTCCTGACTTGCCGGGCGTTCGACCGTCCCAAACGCCCCGTGGCTAAGCGCCCCAATCCCCACAAACCGCAGCGCCAACTTCGGAAAATATTGCCGCACAATCTGCATCGCATACAACATCTCGCGGCTCATAATATCACCGCACCCCGCGCAAACAATCTCCGGCGCCTGCCGGCTACTCGCAAACTCAAACACCGACAACCCGCCATTTCGCAGCTGAAACTCCGCATGATTGCTGTCAATCCAACGCGGATTCTCATTTTTATCATAAGTCAACAAATTTATCTTGTTCGTCTGCCGCACCGCGTCCTCCATCGCCGCTATCGCCGCCACATCATCCACCGGAAAATAACAATTCGCCTTCCGACTCGGCTTCACCAGCAAACTCGCCATAAAACTCGGGTTCTGATGGCTATAACCATTATGATCCTGCCGCCAACCCACACTCGTCGACAGTATCGTGATAGCCGGAAAATCCTGCAGGGCCTCGAGCGGTCGGACCTCCGCCGCCACCGGCGCATTCTCCATCTTTGCGCCAGCCAAAAACTTCATATACTGGTCTGCTTGGCTCGCAATAATCGGCAAAAACGCCTCATAACTCGTCATAAATGCCTTCCGCCCCGTTAGCGAATAGCCCATCGCCAAGCCGAACAAAGTATTTTCGCTCAAGAGCTCCACCACCCGACCATTCGGCGCCAAGTTTTCGTCCGTCGCCAAAATCTCCCGCTGCCACGCCCGCCGCGTGCTCGCAAACACCGCGTCCAACTTATTGCTCTCCGTCTCGTCCGGGCTAAACAGCCGCACATCCCGCATCGGCGCCCGCTCGGCCATCAAATTCCGCAGCCACTCGCCAATCCTCACCGCGCTCGAAAACTTCTCCCGCCCAATCTCATAGACCTCATCCACCCTATCCACGTAGTGCCTTTCGTAATTTCTCGCATTTCGCCGGCGTAAACTTATACGATTTCAACCATTTTTCGAGCAACTTCAAATCTTCCTCGTCCGTCTTCGCCCGCCCAAACGGCACCTGATGGCTCCTCGCCGTCCCTGCAATCTCCTGACCATTCGCCGCCCTCGGCGTCCCCTCACCCTTTGGCGTCTTCATCACGATAAACGGCATCCGCCCATTTTGCCCCTGACGCTCATTATACCACATTTTCACGCATTTATCAAGTACCTCTCGCCACTCCTCCACCTTGTCTCCGTCCACAAATAGAGGTGCATAACCAAACCCACTAATCAAATCCGACAATTCCTTTTCGCTTATCCTTGCATAAATCGACGGCTGCGAAATCTTATAGCCATTCAAATGCAAAATCGGCAGCACAATCCCATTATCTCGCATATTCAGTAGCTTATTCAAATTCATGCTCGCCAAAATCGTCCCCGTCTCCATCTCGCCATCGCCAATTATCACCGCGCACATCCGCTCCGGCGCGTCCAGCGCCGCCCCATAGGCCACACTCAGCGAATAACCCAGCTCCCCGCCCTCCAAAATCGTCTTCGGCGTCAGCGGATTGGTGTGCGACGGATAGCCATGCGGCCATGAAAACTGCTTGCACAAAGTCGCCAAACTAATTTCACCCCCGTGCACTGCCTCCAGCGTCCCATCCAACCAAAAATCCGCCTGCACCGCCGCAAAGCCATGCCCCACACCCACCACAAATCGAAAATCACTAATCCCCAGCCGCTCGGCAAACACCGACTCAAAATCCCGCAAATTCGCCCGCGCCGCGCTAATCCCATGGCAAGTTCCCCAGTGGCCCAGTAGCCGCGGCTTGATGTCCGCCGCCCTCAAGGGTCGCGCCAAATCAAAATTATCCTGCAAATAAATCTGCGCCACACTCAAATAGTCCGAGTAATCAATTTCTAGTTGTACCTCGCCCACCGTCCTCATACTCATATTTTAGCAAATTTCTTCTGTAATTCAACTACTATTAGCATTAACGTAAATGTTATTACCGACACCCCAATTAACGCATAGAGCGGCACCTGATTCACCCCTAGCGCTGTCGCTAGCGGCGTTGTCAAAGCCAAAATCTGCGCCAAAATCGCTGCCATTAGTCCAATCACAAACGGCCGCGAACGCACTCGTATCCGCTTCCAAGCCGGCTCGCTGAAACTCCTCATGCTTATCGCCCGCGCCCATTGCACCACCACCAACGTCTGAAAGGCCAACGTCGCCCCCACCGCAAAACTATATCGATAAGCGAAAATCAAATAAACGCCCAGCGCCAACGCCGCCATAAACAACGCCGCCACCACAATCCGCATCACCTGCCCCCGACTAAGCAGCGGCGCATCGAACCTCTGCGGCTTCTCCTCCATCACATTCCGCTCCGGCTTTTCCAACCCCAGCGGAATCACCAAACACGAGTCGGTCACCAAGTTAATCCACAGAATTTGCAGCGGCAAAAGCGGCACCGGCACCCCCATTAGCAATGCCCCGAGTATCACCAGCACCTCGCCTGCGTTGGTCGACAACAAGTAAATCAACATCCGCCGCACATTCGCCACAATCGCCCGGCCCTCGCGCATCGCCTCCACAATATTCTTGAAATTATTGTCCAACAAAATCATGTCGCCCGCATCCTTCACCACCGGCGTGCTATCGCCCATCGCAATCCCAATATGCGCCTGCGCCAACGCCGGCACATCATTCACGCCGTCGCCCGTCATCGCCGTGATATTACTTTTCTCCAGCTCCGCCAAAATCTCCAGTTTCTCCTCCGGCGTCACTCGCGCGAAAATATCTTCCTCCGCCAACCCCAACTGCCGCCCCACCGCCAGCGCCGTCTCAGCGTGGTCGCCCGTAATCATGCAAACCCGCACCCCCGCTGCCCGCGCCGCCTTAATCGAGCTCTTGCTTTCCCTCCTGATTTGGTCGGCCACCGCCACCAAACCAATCAATTTCACCTTACCATCACCCGCCGCGACCCCTGTTATCGCCGCCTTGAGTGTCCGGACATTCGTCGCCAGCTTCCTCTCGGCCACCGCCAGCACCCGGTAGCCCTGCCGTGTCCAATTTAGTAGCTGCTCCTCCACATCTTCCGTCTCGCGCGCCGTCAAATCCGCCAGTCCAATCAACCGCTCCGGCGCCCCCTTCACCACCAGCCGAAATCCCGACCCCTCGTACCACAAATTACCACTCATCGTCAAGCCCTGCTCAAACGGGAACACCCTCGCCGGCTCACTTTTCGGCAAATCGGCCTTGACTAAACTCAAGTTCGCCAAAAACGCCCCGTCCAGCGGATCCGGGCTTTCCAGCACCACCGCGCTCGCCAAAGCCCCGTACAATTTCGCAAACCGCCGGTCATTCCCCAAACTCCAAACATCCTGCACCGTCAAGCGGTTCTCCGTCAACGTCCCCGTCTTGTCCGTCGCTATGGCCGTAATCGCCCCAATCGTCTCAATCGCCCGCATGTTGGTCACCAACGCTTTTTTCTTCGCCATCCGCTGGATACCCAGCGCCAAAATCACCGCAATCGCTACCGGCAAGCCTTCCGGCACCGCCGAGACCGCCATCGCCAAGACAAACTGCGTCGCCTCCACAAAGCCAACCCCTCTAAGTAGCTGCAAGCCCAGCACCAACGCGCTCATCACCCCTACGATAATCGCAATCACCTTAATCAGTTGGTTAATCTTCGTCTGCACCGGACTTTGGTGCTTCTTGCTGCTCGCCGCCAGCGCCGCAATCTGGCCAAATTCCGTAGCATTGCCAATCCGCACCACCAGCGCCGTTATCTCGCCCGCCACCAAAAACGAACCCGAAAACAACATGTTGTTCTGGTCGTAAACTTCCAAGCCATCCGGCAAAGCCTTCGACTTCTTCCGCACCCGCTCACTCTCGCCCGTCAAAATCGACTCGTCGACCAACGCACTCTTTTCCGCCAGCACCCGGCAGTCGGCCGCAATTTTTTCACCCTCGGTAAAGCGCACAATATCGCCCACCACCAGCTCGGTGCTGGGCACCTCCGCCCATTTACCGCTACGAAAAACAAAAATATCATCAATCGTCTGCTTCTTCAACCCCCGCACAATCCGCTCCGTCGAAAACCGCTGCACATAATAAATTATCGCGTTGATTAAGATAATCGCCCCAATCAAAACCGCCTCAATCATGTCGCCATGCCATATCGAGATTGCCAGCGCCAGCGCCAACACCCCCATAAAGACATCCAAAAACGGCTCGATTACCTTCCGCCACCACGGCTCAACCCTGATTTTTAGCTCATTCTTGCCATGACCTTTCTGCCGCTTCAACACCTCCGCCTCCGACAGCCCCCGCTCCAAATCCACCTTAACCGCGCTCGCCGCCGCCTCCACCGTCAAATCGTAGAAATCCATATACTACACATTATACCAAAACCATAAGCTTATTAGAAGTCGATTTCAATCAGAATCTTCTTTAGCTGCTCTTGCATATTCTCCAAGCTACCGTCGTTTAGCACATAGTAATCCGCCATCGCAATCGGGCCGCCCTTTTCAATCTCCTCGATTTCCGACACGTCGCGCCGGAAAGCTTGCTCTTTCGTAAACGGCCGCTCCGGCCGATTCGCTAGCCGCCGATAGCGCAACTCCCGCGGCGCCACCACCGCCACCACCGTCAGCGCTCCCGGGAACTCATGCTTCAAATAGCGAAACTCACTCCAAGAGTAAAGCCCGTCAAATAAGATACGCTTCTGCCCAGCCTCAATCAAATTCTTCGCGTCCTCTGCCGCTAACTTCGCAATAAATTCCGCCCCCAACTCATCGCGCAATTTTTTGCGGTACACCTGCTGGTTCTCCGGCGTCTTTTCCTCGCCCCGCCTATCCATCTCCCGATAGAGCATCCCACCAAAATAAATGTCCGGCACTCCGCGCTCTTTAATATACCCAATCGCCTCGCTCTTCCCCGAGCCACTCATCCCCACAATCGCAATAATCTTCGTCTGCATACGTTAACATTATAACATATCCCCTAATTTTCAATTATTCAGATGAAATGCAAGGAAAACTCGAGCACCAAGCGAACCGTATCTAGCATACGGAGAGCGCGACGCGGAGAGTTTGACGTAGCAGTTCGCTGAAGAATTGGAAATTATCTCATCGGCGGGAAGAGTGAGCCCTCCCGTGCCGACACCCCCTCAAGCAACCAAAACAACCGCTCCGAGTGCCCATAGCCACAGGTCGGCGGCATCCCATATTCCAACATCTCGACAAAATCCAAATCCAACATCATCGCCTCGTCATCGCCCGCATCCCGCAACGCCTGCTGCTCGTTAAACCGCTCTAGCTGGTCCAGCGGATCGTTCAGCTCCGAATAAGCCTTGCAAGCCTCCGTCCCATCTAGCAACAAATTAAATTGCTCAGTCAGCCGCGGATCCTTCTCACTTCGCTTCGCCAGCGGCTGCAAAAAGACCGGAATATCAACCAAAAACGCCGGCCCCACAATCTCACCCCGGATTTTCTTCCACAGTCTGTCTACCCCCCGCCCCACATTATCCGCATCCTCAATTTTAATCCCATTTTCCTTACATTTTGCCTTCACTTGCTCCAGCGTCGTGTTAAACACATCAATCCCGAACTTCTCCCGCATCAACCCCACAAAACTCAGCCGCGGATACGCCTCGCCATCCTGCCCCAAGTTAATTGTCCGGCCATTCGGCAATGCAAATTCTCGCTTGCCCCAAGTCATGTCGGCGATAAACCGCACCATCTTCTCAGTAAACTCCATACCTTGCTCCCAATCCCAGTACGCCGCATACCACTCCATCGCCACATGCTCCGGCAAATGCTCGTCATCCATCCCCTCATTACGAAATCGCGCGCCGATGCTATAAACTCTCTCATACCCGCCCCCGACTAACCGCTTCAACGGCAATTCATGCGAGATTCTCAAATAAAAATCTTGATCCAACGCCTCCATGTGCGTCATAAACGGCGTCGCGTCCGCCCCGCCTGTCGTCTTTTCCAAAATCGGCAAATCCATCTCAATAAAGCCATTCGCATTCAAGAACTCTCGCGTCGCCGTCCAGAAATTGCTCTTACGCACAAAACGCTCCCGCACATCCAAATTCACATTCAAATCCACATAGCGCCGGCGATAACGCTCTTCCTTGTTCGTAAAACCATCTCGCCCCGGCAGCGGCCGAAGAGTCTTGGTTAACAGCCGCACACTTTCCGCCATCACCGAAGTCTCGCCCGTCTTCGTCTTGCCTACCTCGCCCGCCGCCTCCACGAAGTCGCCGGTATCTAGCAAGTGGATCTGCTCCAGTTTCAAACCCGCCGTCTCGCCCTGCCAAAATATCTGCACCTCGCCCGAATAATCGCGCAACTTCAAAAACGCCACCTTGCCAAACGTCCGAATCGCCATAATCCGCCCCGCCACCACGACTTTTTTACCCGCGAGCGCATCAAAGTCCGCGCTCACCCGCCCAATTTCCGTATCGCGCGCCGTATTTGCCGGGTAAGTATCTACCCCCAACTGCTTCAACTCCTCCAGCTTCCTTAGTCGTTCATTTCGAAAATCTTCTAATGTCGCCATCTATCACCTTTTTCGCTTACCCGATGTCTTCTTCTGCTTATTGCGGCTGCTTTTTGCCTTTGTCTTGCCGCCCGATTTCGCGCCAGCCGCTGGTTTTTTCGCCTTTGGCTTCTCGCCACCGAAGTCATCCGATTTTAACTTCTTCGCACTCATCACTTCATGCACGCCCTTTTCCTGCCCTGCCGCCATCCGGGTCAATTCCGACTGATATTCATTCTCGCTCGCTGGCGCGTCCTGAATCTCCGCCGACAACACCAATTTAATCACCGTCTCGCGCAGCGTCCGCTCCAAATCCTCAAATAACTTCTGGCTCTCGCTTCGATATTCTACGAGTGGATCGCGCTGCCCCACACTTCGCCAGTGAATCCCCTCACGCAAATGCTGCATATTTTCCAAATGCTGCATCCAAAGCGTGTCGAGCAAACTCAGATAAACTTCCCGCTCAATCCGCCTTAGTAGATCCGGCGCAATCTTCTTCTCTTGCGCATCGTACAGCGTCATGATATATTCGCGCGCCGCCTTTTGCCGCTCCGCTTCCTTCTTAATCTTACCAATTCGCCCGACCTCCACCTCGTCCGCGCCAAAGAACACCGACTGGAAGTTCTCGGCAAACTTCTTGTTATAGCGCGCCGGCACCAACGTTAACTCGTCTACCGCCTCGCGCATCAATTTCTCAATATCTTTCCGCAGGTCCGCGCCCTCCAAAATCTGCCGCCGTATCGCATAGACTTTGTTGCGATGCCGGGCAATCACATTGTCATATTGCACCACATTCTTTCGCGAATCAAAGTGGAAGCCCTCCACCCGCTTCTGCGCGCCCTCCAAACTCCGTGAAATCATCTTCGCCTGAATCGGCTGGTCGTCTGAAACTCCCAGTCGCGACAACATCGACCCCAGCCGTTCGCCTTGGAAGATTCGCATCAAATCATCTTCCGTCGAGACAAAGAACTGCGTCGTACCCTTGTCGCCCTGCCGACCACCGCGACCGCGTAGCTGGTTGTCAATTCGCCGGCTCTCATGCCGCTCTGACCCAATCACCACCAAGCCCCCCATCTCGGCAATCCCCTCACCCAGCTTAATGTCGGTACCACGGCCCGCCATATTTGTCGCCAGCGTAATCGCGCCTTTTTCTCCCGCCCGCGCCACAATATCTGCCTCGCGTTCGTTATTTTTCGCGTTCAAAAGCTCGAACTTCAGCCCCGCTTTGTCCAGCCGATTTGCCAACAACTCATTCTTCACAATCGACGCCGAGCCAATCAACACCGGCCGCCCGGCCTTGTGATACTTCTTCACCTCTTCGACAATCGCGTCAAACTTCGCACTTTCCGTCCGGTAAATCAAATCATCCAAGTCTAGCCGCACCAACGGCTTGTTCGGCGGAATCTGCACCACGCCCAAACCGTAAATCTGCTGGAACTCCTCTGCCTCGGTAAACGCCGTACCCGTCATTCCCGACAATTTTTTATACAATCTAAAGAAGTTCTGGAACGAAATTGTCGCCAGCGTCATCGACTCCTGCTGCACCGCCACCAACTCTTTCGCCTCAATCGCTTGGTGCAAGCCCTCCGAATAGCGCCGCCCGTGCATCAAACGCCCGGTATGCTCGTCAACAATAATCACCTCGCCGTCGTTAGTCACCACATAGTCTTTGTCGCGCCGAAACAGCTTCTCCGCCCTTAAAGCTTGGTCCACATGGTAAATTGCCCGTACATTACTCGCCGAGTAAAGTTCCTTCAAACCCAGCGCTCGCTCAATTTTTTCAATTCCGCTGTCGGTCAAAGTCACGCTGCGCCGTTTTTCGTCCAGAATAAAGTCTTCGTCGCCGATTTTCTTAATAATCTTCGCGAACTCATAGTAAGCCGCCGGATTTTCCGCCGCCGGTGCCGAAATAATCAGCGGTGTCCTCGCCTCGTCAATCAAAATACTGTCCGCCTCATCCACAATCGCAAAATTCAGCCCGCGCTGACGCAACATCCTCGCATCCTTCACCATATTATCTCGCAAGTAGTCAAAGCCCAGCTCATTATTTGTCGCATAAGTCAAGTCAGCCTCATAAGCTTCTCGCCTAGTCGCCGGCTTCAGGTGCTTCATCCGCGGGTCAGTGTGGGTTTCGTTTTCATATTTCGGATCGTAAATAAAGCTCGAATCCTGAATAATCACCCCCACACTCAAGCCCAAGAAGTTATATAGCTCGCCCATCCAACCACCGTCGCGCTGCACCAAATAGTCGTTCACAGTCACTAAATGCGCACCCTCACCCGAGAGAGCGTTCAGGTAAAGTGGCAACGTCGCCACCAATGTCTTGCCCTCGCCCGTCTTCATCTCTGCAATATTGCCGTCATTTAGCACCATGCCGCCCAGAATCTGCACATCAAAGTGCCGCATACCCAGAACTCGCCGGCTCGCCTCCCGCACCAACGCAAAAGCGTCCGGCAAAATCGCCTTTAAGTCGCCCTTTTTCTTCTCCAGTCGTGTTTTGAGCACCTCTGTCTGCGCCTGCAATTCTTTTTTGGTCATTTTCTCATACTTTGGCTCTAGGCTGTTCACCTCTGCCACGGCCTTCAGATACTGTTTGATAATCTTTTTCTGCGCATCGCCAAACACCCGCTCCAAAATCTTCAGCAGCTGCCCTCTGTCCGCCAGCTTGTCGCTCGGTTTATTCTCTTTTCCCATATATATAATATACTACCACATGTAAGGTGTGGCGACAAGCCCAAGTTTAGACTTGACCTACAAAACGCTTATGCTATAATGTATGCAAAAGGAGTATATTATGGCAAAGAAAAATAGCCAAAAAGAGAAAGTCGAAAATAGACAAAGTATTATCACCACTTGCATCGCATGCGTAGTGCTCTTATGTGTGGTCGTCACAGGTGTCATAATTGTCGCCGGCAAGGCCCAACACGAGGCCAATAAACGCGTCGCTTGGCAAGGCGCCTATGCCCGCTACTTCGGTGGCGACGGCGAGAACGCGCTTCAGATTCTCACCCGCGACTACCAAGTTGGTCTTAACGAATTGCATGATTTCGGCACCGTTGTCTCGATTATTGAAGGCACAGAGGCCGCTTCCGGCTTCGAGTGGGCCATCTGGCTCAACGGCGAACGCATTACTGACCGCCCAGCCGACCAAATCGACACCAAAAACGGCGATGTCATCTACTGGAACATTGTCAGAATCAGCGACAACTAATTATTCTTGTCCACCTTTAATGCTCGCAATGCTGCTTTCGCGGCTTGACGCTCTGCTTCCTGCTTGCTTGACGCCTCACCTACGCCTGCCCGCTTATTATTCACCTTGGCCTCAACCCGAAACCACTTATCGTGATCTGGCCCACTCTCGTCCAGCACCCGATACTTCGGCTGTTGTCCTAACTCCCCCTGCGCCCACTCCTGCAAATGCGATTTTGGATCGTACCAACTGCCCTGTTCCATAATCTTTTCGTATTTTGGCACGATATTTCGGTAAATAAAGTCCGAAGCCGGTTCATAGCCCCCATCCAAGTATATCGCGCCAATCACTGCCTCAAAAGCGTCGGCCACAAACACTTTCATAGCCCGTGGGCCATTATTTTGCCGCTCACCCTTGCTCACCCGCAAGTATTCCGCAAAACCTAATTTCGCCCCAGCGTCAGCAATCGAGTCCGTCTTCACCAGCGCCGCCCGGTAAGCCGTTAGTTTACCTTCGGCGTCCGAAGTGTTCTTAAATAGATAGTCTGTAATCGCCATCTCGAGAATCGCGTCTCCCAAGAACTCCAACCGTTCATTATGCCGGTGTGTGCTCGACCGGTGTTCGTTCACATAGCTGCGATGGGTCATCGCCGTTATCAACAACTCCAAGTCATTAAACTTATAGCCGATTCGCTCCGCTGCAAAAGCCTCATATCGTTCTTCTGTTTCTTTACTTATTGATTTCATTTTCCCCTCACTTTCTCCTGCGCTTCGTCAATCAGCTTCCGCACATCATCATATTCTACCATTTCTAGCGCATCTTTCAAGTCAAACCAATGGATGCCGTTCATCCACTCCTCTTTCTGCACATCTTCGTCTCCCACAGCCTCCATCAAATAAACCTGAGTTGTCATCAACACTAGCGCATCATCGCGCTGGAATTTGAAATCCACCTGCCCCATATAACCTAGCACCCTGACATTGGTCAGGCCGGTTTCCTCGCCAATCTCCCGGATTGCCGTCGCCTTGGCGTCTTCGCCATCCTCGATATGACCCTTTGGGATAGTCCAGCGGTCCTTTGCGTCTTGGATTAATAAAACCTGCAGGCCAAAATCATGGCCCTTTCGTACTATCACCGCCCCCGCCGTCGGCTCGCGCACGACTCGGCTTATCATTGTCCTGTTTGGTATCTTTTCCTTCATCCTTCTCCTCTACATGCGTTCGCCAGACTGCACCGAGCACGCCATTAATAAATTTGCCACTGTTGTCGCCGCCGAAGGTCTTCGCCAGCTCTACCGCCTCGTTAATCGCCACACTGGCCGGCACTTGTGCCTGTCGCCAAAGCACCTCATAGGTCGCCAGCTGCAGAACCGCCCGGTCAATCGCCGAAAGCTCTTTTATCGGCCGTTCTGGCGCCAGTGGCGTCAAAATCTCGTTGATTTTATCCATATTTTGCTCCACGCCCTCAACCAGCTCACGGATAAATGGCCGGTCTTTCACTCCCGCGTCATAGGGGATCATGTTTTTCATCATAATCCCATCCATCGTCGCCAATGGATCCTTCGCTTGTGTCCGCATGTCGTACTCGTACAACGTTTGGAGAGCGATTATTCTTCCTAGGTGTCGATTACTACCCACCTATATCTCCTATTTTCCCTTTTTCTTGCTTGGCACCGCACACTTTAAGTTTGGTGTCTGCTTTTTCGTTTGAAACGCCTTGACTGGTGATTTCGAGTTCACCTTCTTAGCGAGGTCCAACCGCAGATGGCTCCTTCTCAAGCCCGTCTTTCTCGGGCTACTTTGTTTTTTTGGTTCTGGCATACTGCTCCTTTATACTTGTCTCTATCATACCTTAATTACTTGTAATTTACAAGTATTTTTGCTATACTAATGTCTAGGAGTTGGGGCGTCGCCAAGCGGTAAGGCACTGGGTTCTGGTCCCAGCATTCCGGGGTTCGAATCCCTGCGCCCCAGCCAAAAATCCCACATCCCGATGCAACGAACAGAGTAGCACCAATACCAGTAGCACAATTAGCAATATCTGCGCCCAACGCCGCTTAACTAAGCGGCTAAATAATTTCTCAAGCGGCGGTATAACTATATAAACCAACCCCACCGCTAGCGCTCCCCAAGCCACCGTCGTCCATACATCTAGTATCCCCCAAGCATAAGCCAGTCCCGGCGGATACGACCACAGCCGCACATTGTCTACCTCTAGCAGCAAATACCCCACCACAAACTCTAGCGCCGTCAAAGCCACCATCCCGACCAAGAATACTAAGATTGGGTGTTTCCGAAGCGGCCTCACCGCATAGACCGCCAGCAGCCCGCCAAACCCATAGAGCGGTATCAAAGGCATCCCAATGTACTTAAAACCTGCCAATGGATAATGACCGGGTGTAAACCAATACCCTCGCGCCATCCATGTGCCCGTCGTCAACCGAATCGTCAAAGTCTCCACCACAAACCCCAAAATCCCAAACGCCAGAAAATAAAACACTACCCGCAAACACTCTTTTCCCACCTTCTTCATCTAAAACCTAGGTGCCACTTCTCGTGCGTAAGTCAAGTACGCTTGACTTAGGTTCGATGATTGGTTATAGGCCCATAGGTATGTTGCCGGCGAGAGGTAGAAGACTTCCGCCGGGCGCGCTGACGCTGGCATACCGATTCCTGCCCCATGTGTGCGGTGTAATGCCACTCGGCTGGCCATCACCGGCCCGTTCACCGCCAGACGCGTCGTACACTTGCTGCCGTCCAAAGCCGCCACGCTGGACACCCCTGACGCACCGGCACAGGTATTAATCGACCCGCTACCGCCATTTAGCCCTGCCAGCAGCCACGCATCAACTTGGCTCACATTGGAGTTAATATTGATGCTCCCCGCGAAAATCAACACTTGCGGAATCTGCGAGATATCGGTGTATGGCCCATTGCTTAACGTAATATTGCCATTAATCGTCACCGTACCCGGCGTATCGATAACTACCGTCCTGCCGGGCTGGATCGTGCTGGCCTCAATCGTAATACTACCGCTCGACTTTAGGTAGTTCATCCTCTGGTTATAGTTGCTAATCGACCCGCCACCAAAGCCGTCCACAACTTGAATGCCCCTTGCTGCGCGCTCGGCGGCAGTGTAGCTGTCGTTGTAGTTCGAGTAGCGATGGCGGATATTTCGCGCCATGCCATGTGCAGTGTCCGCCCCACCCATATTGCCCAGCGGCGCCGTCGTGCTGGTCGGCGAGCAGCCGGAGTTGGCAAAGGTCAAGAGCGCAATCTGGCAGGAGCCGGTCATTAGATTGCCTGAAAGCAAGGTTGTAGCGGTAGTTAGGCCAAACGGCACACCACCCGCGCCCACGCCCAGCGCCGCGCCCGAAGCAAAGGTGTAAACCGCGCTGTTCGACACTACCTCGTACTCGCCCCACGAGCCAAACGCGCACATACTGCCCGTCCCTACCGGGCAAGGGCTAGTCGAGTTGGTGATGCCGGTCTGCGGTTGCGGCTGTTTTTCAAAAATCGCTCCCTCAATCATCCCGTCGCTGTACAAACCGCCCGCTATCACATTCGCCATTGGCATTTTGCCGACCACCACGCACTCTGGCTTGGTCATCTTCCACTCGCCCCGCATTGTATCGGTGTAGCCATTACCACTGACATAGCCCGTAGCACCGCTCGTATGGCTGCTGTCGTCCATCACCGCCGCGCTAACGCAGAATTTCGTCCCGATCTCCAAGTCCTTGACCACCCGGCTCGTCAAACCCACGCTAAACGTTGACCCCCCCTGCAAATTTGCGATACTTGATTCGCTCTGCGTGTTCAGCTGTCCAGTACCGCCCGTGATATTGCAGTCAAACGCCGCTCCGCTATAAGCCGAGCAAGGCAACGCCGTTCCGTTATAACTAAGCGTATCCGCCCAATTTGGGTTCGACACATTCGGTGCCAAATAGAACTCTGTAATCTGCCATCTCGTGCCCGGCCGAGTCGCCGTTGCGTAGGTCTCGTTTAGCTCCGTATTTGTCCGCGGCTGCACCGCAAACGACGCCGAGAAGCTCAAGTTCGTACCACCAATCTGGATCCTCTGCGCATTCGCCGGTAGGAAGTTCAGCTGCGGCACAATATTATAGTTGTACGGAACCGCGAAACTCGCCGTCGCCTCAATCGGCCCGTCCGGCATCACCTCAATCCATGTATGTTGGTTCTCATCAAACGTGCCGTCCGCATCCTGAGTACCATCAACCCCCGTACAGCCATACCTACAAGAGGTACCGGATACCGACCCCGCTCCGAAATAGTTCACCGTGTAGCTGTTACAAGACCCGGGACTACAAGGTATCGGTGGCGTACAAGATGCACACCCGCCCGAGCACCAGCTAGCGCTCGCGCAAGTTCCCGAATTCTTTTTCTTATACCTGTATTTATATTGGTGCGTATCGTTATTTTGGTGGACTACAATCTTGGCATCCTTGAGCGAAATCTTCTGCGTCAAATCCGCCTTCACGACGCCTAGGTCGGCGTTCACTACCTTATGCCCAGTGCCGCGATATTCAAAGTTGCTCCCACCCGATAATTGAGTCTCCGTACTCGTACAACTTGAAGGCGCCAAGGTTGTCCAGTTAAAGCTTGACTTTAGAGAGCCCGGCCGCGGCGTTAACACACAATTATCCGCTGCCCGGTTCCATGGCTCCATCGGTGTTGCTAGCCAACTCGGGTTCAACGTACCCGAACCGCCCGGCGTTGTTGGCGGCGTGTAAGTCAAATTCGGCCCTAGCGGTATACAATCCTTCGCCTCGGTTGGGTTGGTTGCGCAAATCGTCCGCGGGTCATTCAGCGACTGCAAAACCGACAGCGGCCGATAATTCACACTTCGGCGGCTTTGGTATTGCGCAATCTTTTCCAAATTGTAGCGGAAATAGAGCATGTCCTGCGTCTTGGCAAAGTTCACCGGCGCCTCTTGCGGCGTGTTATTCAAGTCTACCCAAGGCGTACAATTCTCAACCGTATTGCCCGCGATACTCCTCACCTTCACCGCACAAGCTCTCAGCCGGCTCAAATACTCCGTCGACGAGCCAACTACTAACGTCGTCGCGCACAAACGCGCTGTCTGGCCGTTCTTCTCCGCGTCCGCCGGCACTGTCCAGCCCAAGTTTTGGCAGATCCGCTGCCCTTCCGGCACGTTGTACGAAAAGCTGCCCGTACTGCCTAGCGGTATCGCAAATGGATTGGTTGCCGGTAGCCCCGTCCGGCTGCCCGACTGCCGCCCACTATAATCATTGCCCTCGGTCCGTCGCTGCTCGAAATTCACCTGCCCCGGAAAGGCCACCGCACCGACCTTGGTCAAGGTGTGCCTCCACTCGGCGCAACCATTTGGCGCCACTTGAATATCCGAAGTCCCCCACGCCCCACCACAAGGCCTTATCTCGGTTGTCCCATTCAGCATCCAATCGTTAGGGTCCGTCAACACCTTTACGCACTGCTCTCGGTTAGATTCTGAGCTGCCCTTGCCTGTCCCACCCCCTTCGTTTGGCGTCCACTCCCAGAATTGACAATAAATATCTCCATCCTCTGCATCAGTTGGCACTGTCCATGTCCGCTCCTGCCAGCCAGTATTTTGCTGTGCCGCTGATACCGTCAACTCATGGTCAGTCCAGTTCGCGCTCCCGCCAGCCAACTGCACCACACTAGTGCCTTTCTTTGACACAGTGGTCACTTTGAACTTCGCCTCCGCCCCACCCTGCCGGTCAGTAATATTCACTCGATGTCGCCAGCGCACCATATCACCTACCTTAACTGGCATCTCAGCTCCGCGCGGATGCGCTTTTGTCCAGCCAGTCAGGGTAGAGAAAATCTCTGTCTCGCCATTACTCTTCCAGCCTTCTGGTGGCAAGTCGTACCTCACTAAATTGCCACAGTCCTGCTTGTAGCCATAGCCGGTCGGTTGGCCGTTTTTTAACAGCGGATAGACCGTCGAATTCGGCAATGACTCGCCGTACATCACCACAATCTCGCAACTTCCCGTAAAGCCTGCCTTCCAATTCATTGCGCTGTTATGCGTGATATCGACTTGGATCGGCGTCGAAGACCTCGCGCCAATTGTGCTATGAATCCAGTCAAAAACCTCGTTATTATCAAAACCGTTGTTGGTGCAGTTCTGCCAAGTCAAGAGCCCGCCATTATATTTGTACTCCGATGGCACCGCCGAATAATTAGCAAACGGCCCAGCAATCGAGAAACTCCTTGCCTCGGCTGGTGCTGCCATCAATAACACACCTAATATTGCTCCCGCTACCCCCAAGATACCTAAACGCAACTTCATATTATATATATTATATAGCACATTTGTTAAAGCGCAAGCTTTTTCCCCACTCACCCCAGCTTTAACCCCGCACATCTAGCGCGGGGTTAATAGCAGTTGCTAATGAAGCTTGAAGCCTTTTTCATACAACCCATCCACAAATATGTTCCAGACATCAAAACTCAAGTTTGCGTCAATAAACCTTATGGCCCCCACCGTAGAGTCCCAATAGCCATTAGTGGCATGCGGTAAGTTGACCGTACAGGGGACGGACTTGAACATCCCGAAATCCATAGCTATCATCATGAACTCTACTGCTTCCGCCAATGGCACGCAGTCATCAGTCGTGAACTGAAAGTTAGGCCGCCAAAGTCCAATCAGCTCTTCCAACCTGCCGCTTTCCACAATATGCCGGATAATCGCCGTCTTCTCGAAGTCGGTTTTGCCCTTGTAGGACAGTCCGTTGGCCGAGACATAGCTATCAACCCACGCTTGGATTGGCGCCATCCGCCACTCGTAGAAAGTCATGCCATCAATCAGGTAGTCTTCGTGGTCTCGCTTTTGCTCGGCGATGATTTCCGCTGCCGAACGCCAGCCTGAGCTGCCGGCCTGTAATTCTGCCGCGCTTCCGGCCGTTGCGTAGATTGGGTGCTTCTGCACGTTCGGGTCGTCCATGTTGTAGGTTCTGCCGGGCGCTGCCGGTGTCGGCGTTGGCTCCGGTGTAGCCGGCGGGGGTGTCGGTGTTGGGGTTGTCGTCTCTGGCGGTGTCGTCGGCGTACTCTCCCACTGGCGGCCCGGCTCTCCACCGGCGTCCGGCACTACTGAAGTAATGCTCACCGTCCGTGTCTCTGCGTCGTACTCTACCTCTGCCGAAAGTGCCTCGGCCAAATACCGCACCGGCACAAAAATCCGGCTCTGGCCATTAGTTGCCTTGGTATCCATCGTAAATGTCTCGCTGCCACCGCCGGTTGGGCCTTTGACCTGCATCGTGTACTCTGCTTGCCCAACTTGGAAGCTCACCCTCACGTCATACTGCCCACTTTCCAGTAGCCAAGTTCGCTCAAAGCTGGCGGTCTGTGTTTCTTCGTCCCAGATTACCTCCGCGCCTAGCGCTTCGCCGATAAATCGGGCCGGCACCAAAATCCGCGCGTTTTCGTCCATGAATGGCTTGCCATCCGGAAACTCGACTTTCTGCCCATCAACCAACACGGTTATTTCGTCTTCCTCTGGCTCTGCTGTCGGGCTTGGCGCTGTACTCGGTGCGCTGGTAGGGCTTGATGCGCCCGGCGTTTCGCTCGGGCTCGGTAGGTCGTCATCGGCATGCACAACCAACCCGCCGCCGTCCGGTTTTGGTGATCCGCCATGCGTCGTGTTCACACACGCCGACAGACCCAACACCAGCACCAGCAGCCATGGTATCAGCATTTTTTTCATAGTTCTCTCCTCCTGTTTTCTGAACCCGAAAAAGGTAAGCAACGCAAATTTGCTTAACAACTGCTTTTTAAGGTTCGATTTGCCTTTACTGTATCATAAAATCGCCCAAAACGCAAGCATAAGCAGGGCCGGGCTAACTACATATTGCGAGCATCGAAAATACTCGGACAAGTCGAAATCTCAATCCCTGCCGCCTGCGCGTAGGTCACGCAGCCACCGTCATCCTCTATATAACCCTTCAAATACTCCTCAACCGTCCGCGCCGCCCACTGGCTTGCCGCTGCCGGGTCGTCGGCATGAGTATAAGCATAAAAGAGCGCCGAGTAAACATCGAAATATCGCCCATCTTCAATCAATTCTCGCTCCAAAATCAACAAATACGATTCCGCCGACCTATGGTACATCATCGCGTTAAAGAACACCCGCCCCCTTAGCGAGTAGAGCTCTAATAGCTCGCTCTTGTCCTCGCTCATATTGACCTGCTCGTCGATGTCCTCAATAATCTCCGGCACTTCGTCCGCCAAAAGCGGCCGCCGCGTCTCGGCCGTCAGGCGCTCAATCGCCTCTGCCACGGTCTCCCGTTGCGGGCCCTCGGGCTCTGGCTCCGGCCGCTGCAACCTCGGCCAAATCACAATCGAGAACAACAGCAACACCGCCAACACCGAACCACCCATATAAATCACTGTCCGCACATTTTTTGGCAATTCTCGAAATTCGCCCCGCATCCTGCCAAACCACGCGCCAATCTTGCCAAAAAACCTTCCCAAACCTTCACGCACCTTCCGCCAAAACACCTGTGATCTGCTCTCGAAAATGCTCATGCTCTAATTATATCACAAATATCCCCAACCACAAGCCAAACACACCAAGACATTACGGCAATATATCAGAACCAGAGCTCGCCAAAAATGCGGTTTTGACTTTTTTATCGCACACATCCGCCATCATATCAACAGCCAAGCGCACATCCACACCTTTTTTCCTTGAAAATCGCCTCTTCAGGGCGATTACGACCCGCAGGTATAAAGCTCTGCAAGCGGACATGACCGCTCACTATAAAATCAACACCATCGTTTGTCAAATAACGCTTCAGGCGCCGTTGCGACTCAATTAATATTTCCGACTTTTTTAATAGAGAACGCGAGTTATTGTGTCTGTGCAGCTTGGCCGCATAAAATTGGACCTTTCCAATCTTGCCCTCTTTGCTTAATATTTTGCTCAAATAACTAATTTTCAAATGCGTTATGTCCGGCTTGCTCTTTATTAGTTTCGCCTCTTTTAGGACATCTTTTGCTTTAAAAAGAAAGTTTTCTCCATCTATATACAGTTTATTCATAGATGCATTATATCACAATCCTCGCCGAGCATTGCTGCGAGGGCGAGGTGTTTATGCCCCCATTATATCAAACTTTTCACCAAAAGTCAATACCTATTTCGCCTTGCGTGGTTTCTTCGGTGTCTTAGGCTCTGCCGACTTGACCAAACTCTGGATAATCGCAATCGCCGCCGCAATCAACGCCGCCATAAACGCTCCCACGGCGAAAAATGTCCATTTGTCATCCAGCACCCGCGCCAACCCTGTCTTTTCCTCGCGCTCGCCCAGCACTGGCGCCTCTTCATAAGCCGCCAACTGGCTTTCCAAGACATTGATTCTTTCCTCATTCGCGTTTATCACTCTCGCTAGGGCCTCTTTTATCAAACTATACTGCGCCGCCGGCAAATCCGCCGTCAATAACCCCAGCAACTCCCGCGCTGACATCACGCTATAATCTGGCTCGGGCTCCGGCTCTTCTGGCGGTCGCTCCGGCTGCGGCGCCGGGCGCTGGTACCTCGCCGCCTTCGTAATCGATGCCGCATTATACGTCAGTGGCGTGCCTTGAGCATCAATACAAACTCCCCGCACATTATTCAACCGGATATTCCCCGTCTGCCCATCGCGCAAACTGCGATTCCGCACCGTCAATCTCAGCACACTCGTCCCATTATTCACACCATTGCCGCTCCCCATGGTCTCCACAATCAACCTTGAGGAACCTGTCACCGTCGCCCCATTCAGCGCCGTCGCCGACACATTCAGCGTATCGTCAAACGCCAAGTCCGCCTGAAACCCCGCCGGCCGACCAGTCGAACAACTCACCACCACATTAGTCGTGAAATTACTCACAAACGTCACCGTCGCCGCGCCCGTCATCGAAGCTGTAAACATTATTTTACTCCTTTCATCTTAAACTCTGGATTGTCCTCGCTAAAAATTGTCGCATTCTTATTATATCAGCAATATCTACTTCTCTATTTTCCGGCAAGATGTCCGCCGCCATCACAAACTCACCAATCAGAACTCGGTTCCCTGCCAAATGCATCCGCATCGCAATCAAGTCCGTAATATCCACCGCCCCATCACCGTTCACATCACCCAGAACCGACATCGTCCAAGTCGCAATTTCCACCACGCTCCCATCCTCCATAGTCGTGCGAAATTCCAACAACGCGCCGGTCGAAACCGTCGTCGCTACCTGCCCATTTTTCGTAATTCGCATCTCCACATTATCACTCAAGGCAATATCTTCCATCAGTTTCGTCAGGTCCGAGCCAGCCCCCACCCGAGAAATCATCTGCGACGACAAGTCCAAGTCAAAAAGCGACGCGACCGACAAGCCAATCTCTATCCCCTCCGGCAAGTTCGGCACCGGCCTCACCGCGCTCTGCACCGGCCCGTGCGGGTCGCCAAACCAAAGCCAGAAAGTCCGCCAAAAATTACGGTTGCCATAAGCCGAACAGCTATCTCCCGTCCCATGCAAGTTATTCAACGCTGCCGCGTTTGGCACATACGGCGTATATATATACAGCCCTTGTGTCGCTTGGTTCTCGACAAACACTCGCTGTGTGCCACAACTCGTAGTCGGATTGTAGAGAATGTTGTGATGGTTTCCATAACTATAACGATTCTGGAAAAAGTCCGGCCGCTGCCGATAAACCTTAAACTGCCGCGTGCCTGACCAAATCTGCATAATGAATCCGCTAAACGCATCATTACACGGCGCATCATCCGGGCAGGAATAGCCCATCGCCGCCCGATACATCCAGTTTGTCGGGCTATTGGTCGTGATTAGTCCCTGCTCTTTCTGCAAAGTCACCAAAATCACCTGTGGGTTAACCCCACAACTTTGCGACACACGATAAATCATCTCAGCCGCACTTTGGTTTGTCGCCGCCGCCATACCATTGCAGTAAACATCGGGTTGACGCGCCGGGATATCGCTACGGAAATCTTTAATGCATGGCGGTCCGCCCGGCTGCTGCACACAATTTGGCGCCCGCGCCTCCAAAAACTTCTGGATATCCGCCGCCGTCATCGTGCTTGACGCATAAAACATATCGTCCGAAATAATATTCCCCGCCCGGAACATTGAGCCCGTCAAAGTTGTCGCCTCGCTCCTCGCTCCCGCCACCAAGAACGCTCCCGCCAAGCCCGCTACCACCAGCAAAACCACCGCAAACAGTGCTCGCCAGCTACGAGAAACTTTACTAAATCTGATTTTTGTTTTTGCTATCACATATACATTATAACGCATATCTTTAGCCTGTCAACCCGCCAGAGATATTTTATTTATAATTCCGCGACTTTCACCCGCACCTGCGACGCATCATCCCGGTTGCGCACCGTTATTGTGCCGTCTTCCAAAGTCTCAAAATCAATCACCACACACTTTGGCGTCCCGATTTCGTCCTGCTTCGCATAGCGCTTGCCGATATTACCATTATCATCCCAAACCACGTTGCCATACTTAGCCTTCAATTCGGCAAAAACTTCCCGCGCTCGGCTCACCAATTCCGGCTTGTTTTTCAGTAGCGGCGACACGCAAAATCGGTAAGGCGCCAACTCTTCCGGCAACTTCAAAACCGCCCGGCGCTTTTCGCCCTCGCCCTCTTCCACATACGCACTGCACATAATCGCCATTATCAGCCGCTCCGTTCCAATCGACGGCTCAATCACATGCGGAATCAATTTCTCGTTCGTCCCCTTCATCGTATATTCCATGTTTTTGCCACTCGCTTTCTGGATATTCATCAAATCAAAATCCGTCCGGTAGGCAATCCCCATCAGCTCCTTACGCCCCACTGGATAGTCGAACTCAATATCAATCGTCCGCTTCGAATAGTGCGCTCTATCTTCGTCCGGCACTTCCAAATCATGCGTCTTGTCCTTCGGCAAGCCCAAACTCTCAAGCCAACTATGAAAGCCCGCCACCCATTCCTCAAACAGTTTCTCCCAATCTTTCGGGTCGCAAAAATATTCAATTTCCATTTGGTTAAACTCACGGCTACGAAACACAAAATCCCGCGGACTAATTTCATTCCGAAACGCCTTACCCACCTGCGCAATCCCAAACGGCAAATCCGGATAGAGCGTGTCGACAATATTCTTATAGTTCGTGAAAATCCCCTGCGCCGTCTCCGGCCGCAAATACGCAATGCTCGAATCGTCCGCCACCGGCCCCACATGCGTCGTGAACATCATGTTAAACAACCGCGCCTCGCCCAACTCATTACCGTCCGGACTCTTGATTTTCTTCTCTGTTATCAGCGCCCGCATCTGCTCCAGTGTCATGCCTTTCACATCAACGCCCGCATCCTCCAGCAAATGATCCAAACGATACCGCTTTTGATTTTCCTTATCCTCAATCAACGGGTCGGCAAAAGTCGCCACGTGGCCGCTCGCCACCCAAACTTTCGGATTCATCAAAATCGCCGCGTCCACCCCATACATATCCGTCCGGCTCTCGACAAACGTCCGCCAAAAACTCTCCTCAACCTTCCGTTTCAACATCAAGCCTAGCGGCCCATAATCCCAAGTTCCAGCCAGCCCCCCATAAACCTCACTCCCCGGGAATATAAAACCCCGCCGCTTACACAAACTCACAATCTCTTCCATAAGAGAATTATATCAGTTTCTTAGCGCCGCATCAAGCAGCTCGCCCAGTTCCCGCATCGCCGACCAACCCATGCCGTTCGCCACCAGCCCCCTCGACATCACCACCACCGCATAATGCCGGCCGTCAATCCCCACTATCGCCGCGTCATGCCATTCCTGATTGCCATTCCAACCCACCTTGTTCCAAACCATCACCCCGTCTCCAAACCCGCTCGGCAAACCCCGCCGATATAACTCCGGCTGGTCCAACATCGAGTCAAAAAACTTCGTCCGATTCTCACATTCTAAATCCGCCCCCTCGTCCGACCGCCAAATCCGCAACAACTCTGCCAACACATCGGCCGCGCTCATATTTGTCGTCGCCTTGTCTTGCCCCACTCTCGCCCACAAAGCCTCCGCACACGGGCTATCCGAAGTCCGGATTGCCGCATCCAAACACTCGCCCCAAGTCCGCCCATTCACCAAAATCGCCTTCGCATCCTGCCCCTCCTGCACCGCCTGATATCCCGCTCTCACCACCGCAATCTTGTATAAACTCGCCGCAAAATATTTTTTGTCCCGATTCACCTCCGCCACTGTCCGCCCATTGTCCAAATCATATACCACCACTCCCGCATCCCGATTCCGCACCCAATCACTCACCGCGTCTTGCGCAGCCCGCGACGTTAGTTTGTCAGCATCACTCGGCCGCGCCCGGCCCAAGCGCGCCAAAAAATTCTCCGCCGCATCTGTCTCCATCAATCGCACTTGCAACTCCGTGCCAAACACCGTCGGCTGGATTCGCGTACTCAAAAGCCGCCCCTGATAAAAATAATGCGTCAAAACCAAGCTCCGCGCCGTTCCCGGCCACATGCTCTGGTCGAACCAAAGATTGCCCAGCCCATAGTAAATCGGCACCCCTTTATAAACTTCGAACGTCTGCGGCTGGTGCGCGCTACTCCCCACCACCATGTCCGCCCCCATCTCCGCTAAATCGCGAAATAATTTCTGCTGCCCGCCAATCGGATAATCGCAGGCCGTCATTTCCGTCCCTCGTTCCGGGTAGCTCCAACACTCCCAATACTGGATATTCACTATCACAAACGCCCCGCTCAACTTGGCCGCCTCAATGTCCGCCCGCGCCTGTGCATAGCTAAACGGGTTCGCCCCCGCCCGGCTCGCCGTCGCCAACGCCGGGCTCCCCACGCCATCCGCTTGGTTATAGGCCAACATCACCACGTGGCTGCCTTTCTTTTTCGCCTCGTACGGCCGCCGCGCTTCTTCTAAGTTCAATCCTCCCCCCACTGTCGCAATCCCCAACTCATGATATTTATTTATCGACGCCGTACTCGCCGCCGCCCCATAATCATTATTGTGGTTCCCAGTCAGCTCCACCAAATTAATCCCCGCGTCCGTAATTGCATCCATCATTGCCCACGGGCTACAAAATATCATCGTCGACGAATTCGTAAACTGGCAATTATCCGTAAAACTCACCTCATTACTCGTATGCACCACATCTGCCCCGCGCAAAACCGGGCCAATTTTCTCGCTAAAATAAGTCGCATCCCCTCCCACTTCATTTAGCCGCCGAATCATCCCTCGCGCCAGCGCCGTCACCCCCGTCTGCGTGAAGCTCAGCACCTCCTCATGCCCGAGCAGTTGGTCTAGCGGGTGCTCATCGCCCACCATCAGCACCTTCCGCGTCGTGTCCAGACTGTCAATCGGTATTAGCTCCACGCTATTTGCCAGCAACCACTCTTCGTCCTCCGCCTGCTCAACCGTAATCGCCTGCCGCTCGTCGTACAAGCTCACCGTCGGTACTTTTGTCGCAAATATCGACGGCTCCGGTTCCACTATCGCAATCGCATCACCACCGCCATCCGCCGGGCGCCGGCTCGCCACCACCCAAATCAATGCCCCCAGCGCCAAAAGCACCAACACGCCAGTTGCAATGATTGCTATCAGCAACTTTCGCGAGATTTTCCGCTCGCTCGCTTCTGTTTCCACCAACTCTTTCACCCCTGCCTCCTTGCTGCCTGTAGCAAATGCGCGAACAACGTCGCCACCGTCACAGGCCCTACTCCACCAGATTTCTTCGTCAAAGTCAAGTCATCACGCTCCAAGACATCATCCGCAAAGTCGCCGCTCACGCCATTTTTGTCAGTCGCCGTTCCCGCGTCAACCACCACCGCACCCTTTTTCAACATCTCCGACTTAACCAACCCCGCCACACCCGTACCGCTCACCACCACGTCAAACTCCGGCAAGACTTCCGGCAGTCTCTCCGCGTCCTTGCTCCGAAACACCGTAATATCATAGCCCATTTTCCGCCACATTTCCGATAACGGCTTCCCCACCAGCCGACCATAACCAATAATCGCAATTTTCTTGCCCGCCAGCTCCACATCATATCCCGCTAGCAAAAAATTAATCGCCTCCGCCGTCGCGCTCTGAAAAATCTCCCCACTTTCATTCAGCCCATCCACATCCTTCTCTGGCTCGATTGTATCCAACACCGCATAATCCGTCAAAATCGGTAGCTGCACAATCATCCCGTGAATCGCGTCGTCCTCATTCGCCCGCTTAATCTCTGCCGCCAACTCTTCCGGCGCCACCACTTTATATTCCGCTTCTACACCGATTTCCGCCGCATAAGTCTGCTTCTTCTTCACGTAGATCTCACTAATCGCATTCGCATGGTCCTGCAAAATCAGAAGTTTCGGCACCTTGCCTTTCTCGCCCCGCTCCGCCCAAGCACCCTTCAGCCGTCGCACCTCCACCGCCTGTTCTTCCTGCATATAACCCGCCAACTCCGCCCCATCAAGCCACTTCACGCTCACCTCCCGCCACCATCTCCACCGGCTCCTGCTCCAAGCGGTAGCCAAACTGCTTCTCCACCGCCCAGACAATCCGCTCACGCGCCCGCGCCAAGTCTGAATAGCCTCGCGCATGGTCGTTAATCAAAATCAAAGCCGCTTTCTCGCTCACCCGCACCCCATAAAATGTCCGGCCACTCAGGCCCGCCTGCTGGATTAACCACCCCGAATTGACAATATTCTGCCCCCGCTCGCGCCAGACTTCAATTCCTCGCTCCCGCGCCGCCTCCGCCTCCTCATCGCTCAAATAGATATTTTTGAAGAACGATCCCGCACTCGCCTCAAACCGCGGGTCCGGCAATTTGACCTCCCGCACCGCCGCCACCGCCCGGCGGATACTCTCCGGCGAGTAATCCTTAATGTTATGCTCTTCCAAATATCGCTGCAAACTGGTATAAAACGGTGGTTTCAGCTCGCCTTTTTTCAATTTTAGCACCACATGCGTGATAAAATACCGCCCGGCGTTCGGCCCGTGGTTAAAGATACTCTGCCGATAGGCAAACCCACACTCATCATGCCCAAACTCCCGCATCTGCCGCTCCTGCATGTCATAGCTTTCCACCCGCTCCAACACTTGCTCGATTTCCTGCCCGTACGCCCCGACATTTTGCACCGGCGCCGCCCCCACCGTCCCCGGGATGCTCGCCAAGCCCTCCACCCCAGTGTAGCCGCGCTCCGACAGAATCTTCACAATGTCGTCCAAAATCTCGCCCGCTCCCACCCGCACCGTAATCTCTCGCGCCGTCTGCTCTAGGACCTCAAACCCCCGAATCTTACACATCAACACCACACCGTCAAACCCTTCATCTCGGCCAATTATATTCGCTCCTGCCCCCATCAAAAAGACCGGCAGGCCCTTGTCTTCCGCAAAATCCAGCCACTTCGCAATCTCGCCGACCTCTTCCACCTCCGCCACATAACGCGCCGGACCACCAATCTTCATCGTCGTCAAGCTGCTGATTTTTACATTTTCTTCTAGCATAATTATCTTGGTAGTACCAGGTAGAATCGAACTACCGACCTCAGGCTTATGAGTCCTGCGCTCTAACCATCTGAGCTATGGTACCATACGCCACATTATAGCATAAAAGCCTCTCATTAGAAAGAGGCTTCTATCCCTTTAAAACTTTTTGATTAAACCAAACGTTTAGCCAATTTTTGCCATGCGGAAAAAGTCAAGTCCTCTGCCCGCGCGTTATCTGATATTCCCAATTCCAGAAACGCTTGTGCTATTTTCTCTGGCGCCGCAATTGCACCCAAGTTCTTTTGTAATTTTTTCCGCGGGCTACTGAATCCCGCCTTTACTGCCCGCCAAAATTGCTTACGCTCCGACTCCGCTAGCCTCCATTGGCCAAAATCCAGAATCAACACCTGCGAATCGACTTTTGGCGGCGGCGTAAAATGCTCTCGCCCCACAATTACTCCAAGAGTAGCTTTTGCCCGCTCCGCCACCATCAGCGATAACAAGCTCGACTTTTTGCCATCCGCTATCCTCTCCGCCACTTCTTTCTGCACCAACAAAACCGCCCGCTTCGGCGGCTTGTCGGCCTCAACTAACTTCTGGATGATTTTCGCCGTAATATAATATGGTATGTTCGCTACCACCACATAATCTTGCATTTTAGTCAAATCAAAGGTCAAAAAATCCGCCCGCACCACTTCCAAATTCGCCCCCACGAACTGTTTTGGCAATTTGGCCGCTAGCTCTTCGTCAAACTCCACCGCCACCACCCGCGGAAACCTCCCAACCAACACCGAAGTCAAAGTTCCTAGCCCCGGGCCAATCTCGAGCGCCGCCGTCTTTTCGTCCGCAACCGCCGCACCATAGTCCGCAATCTCCGCCAGAATCTCCCTATCCTTCAACCAATGTTGCCCTAAAGATTTCTTATTCTTCACCAAGATACTATACCATAAACACGTAAAAACTCAAAACTACTTAGAGGTCGAGATAGTCGTCTGTGCCACCGGGCCGTTCATCAAAATATCGTAAGCAATCGCCGTAAAATACGCCCCCATAATCACCGCCGGTACTAGCAGAACCGCCAGAATCTTCTGGGCGCGCTTCTTCGCCTTCGCCACCGGCCGCGCATAATAAATTTTTTGGTACATGTTTGTTTCCTTCTTTCTTTTAAGTTTTAGATTTTTTTATCTGTGTTAATCGTGTTTATGCTCTTAACATAACCATTATGCCACGTCGCAAAGCCAATGTCAACACTTTTTCAACAAAAGTTTTCCACAACCTACAATCACGAAGGCGACCGCCAACACCATAGCTCCCTGCCTAGCATATGTTAACCCGCCCGAATTCACCCCTGCGCCCGGAGCGCCCGGCGCTTTCTCGCCACCCTCACCTTCCTCGTCGTCGCCATCTTCGCCATCCTCGCCCTCTTCTTCCTCCTCGCCGCCCGCCTCATACCACTCAATCTTCACAAACCTATAACTCGCACTATTCACAAACGGTACCCCCACGCCACCGCTATAAACTGTCCCCTCACCGCCCGGATCCACCGGATCCGTATTCACCCAATAAATATACGATTCTGGCAGGCCAATCAGCCCATTAAGCGCCGACCCCGGCTCATATTCCGAATCACCACCAATCGCAATCACCGTCCCGCCATTAATCACCACCGTCCCGCCAACACCATCGCCACCACTATAATGGTCGGGATCGCCGGTCGCCTTCACCACCCCGTTATTTATCACCACTTTACCATGAATCGCGCTATTCGGCCCAGCCAGCATCCCAACCGCCCCACCAGTCACCGTAATATTCCCGCCATTTATCGTGATGTCGCCCCCAATATTAAACGAACCACCAACCAGACTCTGCCCAATCGCCGCATTCCCCCCCGACAAATTAGCATACAAAGTTCCCATCTCCGTGCCAAAAGATTGCGAATAAATCGTCAAACTATTACCCGCCGCCACACCGAACCCCGAATTATTTACCAAAAAACTCCCATCCGTCAATATCAGAACCACATCCCCGCTAATTGTCGTCCTACCGCCCGCCAACTGAGACCAACCGTTCGTCGCATAGCAACCAGTAGTTAGCACTGTTGTCGTTGTGTTTAACCCCGTCGGTAGCACTGTCGCATCGGCGCAACTCGCCGGCGCCCCATCCGCATCCACATAATCCACCGTAGCCGCCTCAGCCCTCGCCGCGAACAGACAACTCACCACCACCACGCTCACCAAATACCATAACCACTTTCTCATGCCTTTATCATATCACACACCCCACCCCCTTGCAAATCCACCTCCAGTATGATATAATAAGAGAGAGTTTCAATATCAACGCCCTCGGACTTGCTACCCGAGAGCATAACACCCAAATTATTGGGTAGAAAGGCCATTAATTAATGCCAACCATCAATCAATTAGTGCGTAAACCACGCAAGAAAGCGGCCATCAAGTCGAAGTCGCCGGCTTTGCTCACGGTTTACAACTCACTTAAAACCAAGTATTACACCAAAAACGCCCCACTTAAGCGCGGCGTCTGCATCAAAGTCACCACCAAAACCCCGAAAAAGCCTAACTCCGCCCTCCGCAAAGTCGCCCGCGTCCGCCTCACCAACGGTCAGGAAGTCTGGGCCTACATCGGCGGCGAGGGCCACAACCTCCAAGAGCACGCCGTTGTCCTAGTCCGTGGCGGCCGTGTGCCTGACCTCCCCGGCGTCCGCTACCACATCGTCCGCGGCGCCCTCGACCTCCAAGGGGTCGCTAACCGTAAACAAGGCCGTAGTAAATACGGCGCCAAGAAAGCGAGTAAATAATGCCACGTAAAATTACAGCATCATTGCAACGAAAAGTCAATCCAGACCGCAAGTACAACAACATCCTTGTCCAGCGATTGATTAACAAATCCATGCTTGACGGCAAAAAACTCGTCGCTGAGCGCGCAGTCTATTTCGCCCTCGAGGACGCCGCCAAAAAACTCAAAAGCGACAACCCAATTGAAGTCTTCGAACAGGTGATTGCCAATATCTCACCTAATTTCGAGGTCAAGTCCCGCCGTGTCGGTGGCGCTAACTTCCAGATTCCATTCCCAATCCAAGGCCATCGCCAACTCCACTTCGCTTTTGTTTGGCTCGTTCAATCAGCTCGCGCTAGGAGTGGCATGCCTTATGCCAAGCGCCTTAGCGCCGAGATGGTCGACGCCTACAACCAAACCGGCGCCGCCTATAAGAAGAAAGAGGATACTCACCGCATGGCCGAGGCCAACCGTGCCTTCGCCCACTTTGCCCGCTAACTCCTCTTTACCGACAATTACGCCGGGCAGCTTCCATCCGGCGGAATTGTTTTTTCTACCTAGTTATTTACGCAAGCCCAGAGCCGAAATCGTCGTTTTATAAGCCTCGAAATTAGTTTTCTCAAGATACTTCAGCAATTTCTTCCGCTGGCCGACCATCTGCATCAAACCACGCTTCGCCATGAAATCATGTTTGTTCTGCTTCGTGTGCTCGGTCAATTCCTTAATTCGCGCCGTCAGAATCGACACCTGCACCTCTGGCGAGCCAACGTCATCCTTGCTCCGCGCCAACTGCTTAATCGCTCCCGCCTTCTTTTCTTTCGTAATCATAGACCCATTTTACCACACTTTTCCACATATTACAAGTAGTTTTGTGGTATAATACCCTATGGAAGGGTCGTATAGTGGTTTAGTACACCGGTCTTGAAAACCGGCAAGCGAAAGCTTCGAGGGTTCGAATCCCTCCCCTTCCGCCAAAGCATAAACGCAATCAAATATAGAAAATGACTAGTATAGAGAAGCGAGACAAGGAAACAGGCTGGCTGTTTGGCGATGCCGACGGCAGGGAACTTTTTACGATTTTAGCCTCTATGGTTTACTTAACTAGGGAAAAAGATGGCAATAAGCAAGTCCTGCTCCAAAAACGTGGCAAAGGTTCAAGAACTGGAGTTGGCCAATGGGATGCTTCCGCTTCTGGCCATACCGACGCAGGTGAGTCTTTGCTTATGACCGCAATTCGAGAAACAAAAGAAGAAATTGGCATAGATTTTAATGAAAAAGATGTCGTGAAAACAGTAGTTGTATATTGCAAAAGCGAGGGCTATAGGCTTAATGCCCACTTTTTCATAAGTAGCTGGAAAGGCGAGCCTACTATCTGCGAGAAGGACAAAAATGACGAGCTAAAGTGGTTTGACCTAGATAAACTACCCGATAGCCTTTGCTTTGACCGTGGCCAAGCACTTGATTTGTTTATGCAAGGTGCCAGCTACGGAGAAAAAGGGTGGAGAGCTTGACGAAAAGCATAGGCATATTACTTTAGGCTTGACTCGACGTATTGCTTATGTTAAACTATAAATAGCTGATGCGCACTGGTGCGCTTTGGAGACAAAGTGCCTAGTGCAAAAACAAACAGCAAAACAAAACGCACCTGGGTGGGCGCGCAGCAGTCAGCGGTGGGCTCCCCTACGGGAACGTTGTGATATAATATTTATATATGGAAACAATTTTAACTGGCATACGAGTCAACGGCGAACTGACACTTGGCAATCTGTTAGGAGCGCTCCTGCCAATGGTCCGCCTTGCGGAAAAATACAAATCTACTCATCGAGTAAACGTCTTCGTTCCGGACTTACACACCATTATTGCCGATGTCGACGGCGACTTACAGGCCAACACCCTAAAGAGCCTTCGCTACTACGCAGCCGCCGGCCTTGACCTCGCGCACGAAAACATCCACATCTACCGCCAAAGCTATGTTCCAGCCCACTCCGAGCTCTGCTGGATCTTGGACACCGTAGCGACAATGGGCGAAATGGGCCGCATGACCCAGTTCAAAGAAAAGTCAGAGGGCCGCGACAGCGCCAACGTCGGCATTTTTAACTACCCCGTCTTAATGGCAGCGGACATTCTGCTCTATTCCGCCAAATACGTCCCTGTCGGCGAGGACCAATTCCAGCATATCGAGTTAGCACGCAACCTAGCCGAACGCTTCAACCACAAATACGGCCCAACCTTCGAATTGCCAGCCACCACGGCCGAGCAGGCAGCCTTTATGCAAGGCCTAGCGGTTGAGGGCAAAAAGGCGGCCGGCATCCGCATCCGCGACCTCCAAAACCCCGAAAAGAAGATGAGCAAATCATCCCAAGCCGAAAACAGCAAGATTATGCTAAGCGACACGCCAGCGTCGGCGGCGGCAAAAATTATGGGCGCCACAACCGACTCTGTGGGCAAGGTGCAGTTTGACATGTTCAACCAACCCGGGATTTCAAACTTACTCTCAATTCTAGCCCTCACAACTGGCGACACCCTCGAAAGCGTCTCTGCCCGCTATGCCGGCGAGACCAATTACGGCGACTTTAAGCGCAAAGTCGCCGAAGCAGTCGAGCTATTCCTAGCCGACTTCCAAGTCAAAGTAGCCCAAACGCCGGACCAAGAAATCCTCGCCGCCTTCACGCGTGGCGAAAGCTACGCCAATGAGATTGCTAAAACTAAGCTTCTAGATGCTCAGCGAGCAGTTGGTCTTCGCTAATAATCGGTATACCCAACTTTTGCGCTTTACTACGCTTACTACCACCACCTTCGCCAGCCACCAAAAATGACGTATTGACCGACACGCTACCAGTCACTTTGCCACCCGCCTGAATCACCTGCTCAACCAAACTCTCCCGCGCCTGATTGAAAGTACCCGTAAACACAAATGTCAGGCCCTTGAGTTTAGTCCCGACCTTCAACGGCGCCGGATCCAAACCAAACTCGGCAAATTGGTCAAGCATGGCGAGGTTGTCCGGGTCGCCGAACCAAAGCATGATGTTCTCGGCCACTGTAATACCAATGCCGTCCACCGCAACCAGTTGGGTTAGCGAAGCGTTTTTGATAGCATCTAGAGTCTCAAAATGAGCGACCAGATCATGTGCTGTCCGCACGCCCACTTGCGGTATGCCTAGCGCCGCAACAAATTTATCAAGCGGGTTATGGCGACTACGCTGGATACTAGCGATTAACTTCTCGGCCGAAACCTGCCCATAACCCACCAGCCTCGCAACCGGCTGGACGCTCAAGCTATATAAATCCGGCAGACTCTTCACGAGACCTTTTTCGACCAGCTCGGCCGCCGCCCGATTGCCGAGCTCAAGGATATTCATAGCCTCACGACTAGCAAAATATGAGATAGCGCGAATCAAGGTAGTCTTCGTATCGCCCTCCAAACGCCAAGCCACCCCAGTCCGTTTGAACTTATCATTCGGGAAAGCCCGCTTTAACTCAGCCTCAAAGTCAAAAGGCTTCGTACCAGCCGGGCGCAGACGCAAAATTACATTCTTAACCTTCGGGATTATATCACCAGCCTTATAAACAACAATCGTATCACCAATGCGGATATCTTTCTTCTCTATCTCGTCGGCATTGTAGAGGCTGGCATACTGCACCACACTCCCCGCTATATTCACCGGGTCGAAAAAGGCCACCGGTGTAATCACACCAGTCCGACCAATCGAAAGCACAATATCCTTGATAACGCTCACGTTCTCTTCGGCGGCGAATTTATAGGCAGTGGCGCCGCGCGGAGCTTTGCCAGCCACGCCCATACGATTAAAAACGTCTTTTGAGTTAATCTTGATTACCGCTCCGTCCGTATTGAAATCGAGCCGATCGCGATTCTTTTCAAGATAGGCTATTCGCTGTTCCAGCGCTGCCAAGTCTCGGCAAATCTGCTCAATCCCGGAAGTTTGAAAGCCCAGTCGCACGAGCTCTCCATAGGCGTCGCTAAACGATTCCGGCATCGGCTCCACAATGTCATAAGCAATGAATCTAAGCGGCCGACTCGCCACAATCGAGGAGTCAAGCTGGCGGATAGTGCCAGCAGCCAAATTCCTAGGGTTCGCATAAAGCGATTCACCCTCTTTCTTCCGCTCCAGATTCAGTTTGTCAAAGTCATGTTTATAGATGACAATCTCGCCCCGCACTTCCAGCAAGTCAGGTGCGCTCGCAGGCAGCTCAAGCGGCACATTCTTCAAAGTCCGGACGTTGGCAGTCACATTCTCGCCAATTTTGCCATTGCCACGCGTGATTGCTTGAGATAACTTGCCTTTTTTATAGATTAGAGCACAAGCCAAACCGTCCATTTTGATATCGGTGAAAAAATCCGTCGCGCCGGCCACCGCGGCCTTCTCGACCCAACTTTTTAGTTCCTCTTCGTTAAACACATCCGTAAGCGAAAGCATAGGTACGGAATGGGCGACTTTTTGAAAACGGTCAAGCGGACTGCCCGCCACCGTCTGAGTGGGGCTGTTTCTCGTGGCGAGCTCCGGATACTCAGCCTCTAGTGTAGCCAGTTCGTGTTTCAGAGCGTCGGCCGCCGCTTCACTCATGGTCGAACGATCAAGCACATGGTAGTTATAGCGATAATCATTAATCTCATGCGCCAGCTCTTTAGCGCGCTTCTTAATACGGTCGGGGACGGAACTCATCAATTAACCTCCTATAATATAAGTAAACATAAGCAGAGAACAACACAATTACAAAGAATGTCAAGAACTGCCAGACCAACGGCGCGAAAGGTATGCCCTGCCAAAAGGCCCAAACGCCCTTCAACCACTGGTCGAACATCACAATTGGGATGAAGGTAGCGACCCAGATAACCGCAACGACGATTGTCCCCACAAGTATATACAATATGAAGTTAAACCGCTTACCGCGAATCAAATCTGTGGCGTTGGCAATCGCCTTTAGCGGGTACATCCCGGGGGCGGTGACGCCGACCAACGCGATAATACTCGGCAAAGCCAAGTGGTAAGAAAGCAGGGCGCAAAGCGTCGCAAAACCAAAGAAAATCAACGCGTAGAACGGATTGGCCAGAAACTCCGTCTGCACCGCCGCCGAGTAGGTAATATATATCAGCAACACCGGCACCAGCTGGATAAGCGTAATAATCAGAACCAATAGACACGGAACCAGCGGCTGGAAACAGTTATAAAGCGTGTCTTTGAGGGTAATTTTATTCTTCGCCAGTAGTTGACGCATCGCGTAAATTGTGGCCATAAAAGCCAGCGTACCGCAAAAAACCGTCATCAAACGCTGCTCAATGGTTGGCGTAGGATTCAGACCGCCTTGGGTCAGGGTAGTCAGCATCGTACCAAGCGCCGTACCAAACCGACCAAGGCCCGCCACATTCTCGCGGTCAAAGATTTCGGTAATCGTATTATAGCGCTCATCGCCGATAAAACCGGTCGCCAAGATACTAGCCACCATCAACACCAAGATAATCCCAAAAAACAGCCTCTTACGCGAAAAAACCAACCGGAAAGTCTGCCGAATAATCGAGAAATACTCGGCCGGCTTATCAAATTTGTCCGCTCGCGTAGCATGGCGGGAAGTCTTGCGAAAAGTCTTATGCGGGCTAGGATTTTGCGCGATATGTCGAGACTTTGCCCGCTCTTTACGCCAAGCCTGCCACTTTGCACAGAGAAACCTCGGCTTCTTTTGACTCTTCTGCCCTTTTTTCATATATTCATTATATCATATGGTATAATCTTATTATGATTAGAAAATTGATTGGTACGATTGTAATTATTGTTGTGGTAATTGGCGGGATTATTTGGGCGATTAACTGGCGCTCACAAAACACGATTGACTTCAATGAGTTAGCCGAACGGGTAAACGGCATCACCAATGTCGGGCGAGTCATTACCGACAACATCGCTAACGAAGTCGGCCAACCCGGGCTAGTCGACCGAGTCCGCGGCAACCCCAATGCCAAAGTCGTGATTGTCGAGTACGCCGACCTACAATGTGGCGGCTGTGCACTCTTAGCCCCCAAGCTCTCCGCCATTGCCGAGGATTACGGCGATGAAATCGGCCTCGTCTTCCGGCATTTCCCACTTGCTGGCATGCCTAATTCACGCGCCGCCGCTGTAGCAGTCGAAGCCGCCGGTAAACAAGACCGCTTTTTTGAAATGCTCGACGTCATGTTCGCCAACCAAGCAACTTGGTCCGGCCTCAGTGCCGACCGCCGCATGGACGAGTTCCAACGCCTAGCCGAAATAGCCGGGGTAGAAGACATCGAACGCTGGCGCGCCGACTACGGCAACAGCACCCAATTTGATGTCAAAATCCGCTTCGACCAAGCCCTAGGCCGCTTGCAGGGCGTGCCAGAGACACCGACCCTCTTCTTAAACGGTGAACGCCTCGGCCGCGAAATCACAGCCGACGAAGCCCTAATCCGCGCCGCCATCAACCAAGTACTCGCCCAGTAAGCCCCACCTATTGCCCTAAGTATTCTCGCGCAATTTCCGGTGTAATCACCACCGTCTGGCCATGTGAGGCGTCCCCAGCCAAAACCGCTTTCGCCACCGCATTCTCCACTACTCGCTGGATTACCCGGCGCATCGGCCGCGCCCCCATCTTTGGGTCATAACCCGCCGCTACCAGTAGCGGCTTCGCCTCTTCAGCCACCTCAACCACAATTTTCTGCACCGCCAGCGTCTTATTCACCCCCTGCACCATTAACTCCAGAATTTTGTATAGCTGCTCCTCTGTTAGCGGCTCGAAATCAATTATTTCATCCCACCGGTTGACAAACTCCGGCCGAAATTCACTTAAATCTTTCGCGTTCGACGTCGCAATCAAAATTGTATCGCGAAAATTCACCTCGCGCCCCCGCGTATCCCGCAAAATCCCCTCGTCCAAAACCTGCAAAAGCGCCGTCAAAACCAACGGGTGCGCCTTTTCAATTTCGTCCAGCAACACCACAGAAAACGGCTTTTTCATCACCCCTGCCGTTAACGAATCCGGGTTGTCCGCCCCGTCGGCCGTCAAATCCGCCACCGATTCTGGACTGACAAACTGGTTCATGTCCACCCGCACCAAGTTCCGCTCATCGCCATAATACGTCGCCGCCAAACTCTTCGCCAGCTCCGTCTTCCCCACACCAGTCGGCCCCATAAACATGAATGTCCCTACCGGCCGCGAGGTTGACCGCACCCCCGCCCGCGCCCGGCGCAAGGCATCGCTCACCGCCTTCACCGCCTTTTCTTGCCCCACCATCCGCTCCGCCAAGTGCTGCTCTAAGTTCAGCAACTTCTCCCGGTCCTCGCTATCCGCCGCCACCGCCACGTTCACCCCTAGCATTTTCTCCACCGCCCGCTCCACATCCGCCTCCCGCACAATGCCCTCTTCCCCGAAATTACTACTTGCCTCCATTAGCGTTATCGCCTTACCCGGCATTGCCCTGTCATAAATATAACGCTCCGCCAAAGCCACCGCCTTTTTTAGCGCCAAATAGGTATAAAACACTCCAAACACTCTCTCGCTCTGGCTCGCCGCATCCTCTACCGCCGCCATCGTTTCCGCCGCATTCGCCGGCGCAATGTTCAGTCGATTTAGCGCCTGCACCAGCTGCGGATTGCCTTTCGCAATCGCTAACAACTTCTGCTCATTTATCGTCAAAATCAGCCTCAGCCCGCCCCCCTCCAGCACCGGCAAGAGCAAATTAGCAATATCCACACTCCCCGTCCCTTCTTCGAAAAACAGCTGCGCCTCATCCAGACATAATATTATATTCTTCGCTGCCGCCGCCTCGTTCAACACCCGCGTCATCAACCCCTCAATCGCTCCTCGCTCCGGCGCACCCGCAATCAAGGCCGCTGAATCCAGCAAAAACACCTGTCGAAACTTCAGGCTCTTCGCAATATCACTATCCGCGTCCAAAAGCCGCTCGGCAAAATCATGCACCACGCTCGTTTTCCCCGCCCCATCTGGCCCAACAATCGCCACATTTTGCCGTCCGCCACTGCTAAACGTCTTGATTATTTGGTTCGTAATCTCCTGTCGGCTCGGCAACATCAGACTCATCGTCCGCCCGCCCTTTATCGCAATCTCCGCCGATATATTCCGCGAAAACTTGTTCAATGTCGGCGTCCAGCCAAACGACCAATCTCGCGCAATCCCCCCCGTCCGGATTCTCCGCTTTGCCTCAAGCCGCTTTTTAATCTGCGCGTCGCTCCAAGCCAAACAATTTTCCAAATCCTTGAAATCCAGCTTCCGTTCCGCTAGCAGCCTCTCATAATTCGGCGTATTCTTAATAATCGCCAGCAGCAACTCGCCACCGCTCACCGTCGGCTTACCATCCCGCCCGGCAAAATCCTCCCCTCGCGCCGTCACCACACTCGCCTCCACCGGCGCCGTCTGCAGAACCTGCAAAAACGTCGCGTCCAACATAAATCGCCTTAATAAAAACTTCCCACTCTCCGACTCCGAAATCGCCACTAGCATCTGTTGCGTCGTCGGGCTCGCCGGCAAATCCAAGAATATGTTAAATATCGCGTCCTCTTTATGCACTTTGCGATAATATAGGTACATCACTAACCACCCCAACACCAGCAGCAGTGGCATCAAAACATACCCTACTACCACTAGTGCCACAGCAATTAACCCCAACGCCAAGCAAATCAGCCCAATCGCAATCAAAAAGCTCCGCAGAATCACCCCAGCCAGCCGCGCCGTCAGCCCGCTTACAAAGTCCTCCATCACCTTGTCTAGCCCCGTCTTGCTGCTCCTATAATCGCTCTGCTTAAACGGCTTGAAGAACGTCTTAATCAGCGACCCCAAACTAAAGAAATCCCAAATCCCCCGCACAAAATTGCCAACCGCCCCTAGAAACCTCTTTGCCCCTCGTCCATACCAAAAGCCCACTACTTGCATATATATAGTATATCACATATAATATTACTGTGGTGCGTGGCTGGGGTAGTTACAGAGCGGTCTGCAAAACCGTGTAGATGGGTGCAATTCCCATACGCACCTCCAAACTAATAGCGTCGGGCGTTCTTCAGCTCGGCGTTCTTTTTGATTCTCATCACTAGGAACACTAGCAACGCCGCAATCACCACCATAATCACCACAAACATAAACAGTGGCATAATCATCACCACACGCTCAATTGTCTTTGTCTCCAGCAGCTTGCCGTCGATGCTCTCCAATACCACATCATACTTCACCTTAAATATCCCCAGATGTGGCGAACCCTCCCATCCAAGTGTCGCTTCTCGCGTCGTGCCCGGCATAACTACATGGCTCCGCTCCTCTTTGTGCACCTCTCGGCCGCCTAATGTCGAGACTCTCATCGTCCCTCTGATAAAGAAGTCCGAATTCCCATCGTTCTTCGCTGTCGCCCGCGCCGAAATCGGCCGCTTAAATTGCAATCTGTCCACTTTTGCCGACAACAAAGTTGCATTCGTCGTCGCCCCAACTGGGTTAAACGCCGACAACCTATAGCCCAAGGTATGATTTGTGCCTAGTCCCTGTCCCCCATCTGAAAACGTCACCGTAATCCCCGCATGCTGCGAGCCGCCCGGCAACCCAGTTGGCGGTACGTTTATTGTGTAGTTGATTTGCGTCTCATCACCCGGGTTCAGCACCGCCTTCTCCGCCGTCGCTACAATCCAATTCTTCATCGTCGTACCACTCGCCACACTACACCCTTCAAACGTATACTGGTAGCGGTCGTTCACACACAATTCCGAAGGCGCAACCTTTATATCCAGAATCACATCACCTGTGTTGTAAATCTTGAAGCTGCCTGTCTGCGTCATCCCCGCTTCAATGTTTATTATTTCCGAGCTACCCGGGCTCATCGTCATCTGCGGAGCTGCAGCCGCCGACCCGCCTAGCGCCACCACCCCTGCTACACCTAACAGTGCCCCAAGAAATCCAAGTCTTTTCATTGCTATCCTTCCTCCGTTTATCACAATTATACACTACCGTCTTCGCCACCGCAAGCCTTTTCCGCACATGAAAAACTCCCGATGTCCACCATCGGGAGATTTCCTTAACTAAGTCTTCTTAGTTGGTCGAAGCAACGTAGTTGATCCATGTACCGTAGCTACCAGCTGGGGTAGTAGTACCAGCTTGTGCAGCGAAGGTAATGGTCGTAGCCTGCGATGCAGCAGCCGAATCACTTGCAGCAATCGTCACCGCAGCAGATGGAACACTTACATAGTTGTCAGCTGTCCAGCCGCTCAAACGGTAGCCCCACAAACCAGCAGATGGAGCCGTGCTTGCGAATGTAAAACCAGTGGTCAAAGTAGCTTCGTTGTAAGCTGAAGTATCATCCGCGCCTACAACCGTACCTGCACCAATGCCGGTAAAGCCAACTGCACCACCGTAAGCATTTGGACCTGAAGCAGTTTGCAGGTTAAGTGTGCCGACAGGAGCAGCCATCGTCAGGTTATAACCTGTAGCCGAGCTTGTCGAAACGGTCACAATGTGGTACCCAGTATCAACGGTACCAGCCGAGATCATCGAACCGTCAAAGTCAAGCGCCAACGCTTGGTTGTTAATACCAGTGATGGTGATGCTTTCCTCAACCGTTACTCGCACATCTGCGCTCTCCGAGTCGGTGTCCGCATAGCTAGCCAAAGGTAGCACTGCAACACCAAGCCCAGCCACGAGGCCAAGACCCATTATTGCTTTTGTTTTCGTTGTCATAATTTCTCCTTTTTATTTTTTTGTATGACACCCCCAGTCTAACATAAGCATCTACCTTCTGTCAATACCAAGGCCACAATTTTATGCGGCTTTCTCATCAAATCACCCCACTTTTCCACAGCCCCCAAAACACCGCCTCTTAGCTCGCCGGCCTACTTGCCCAAAACTGTCTGATTCGCCCTAAACCAACCCTCAAGCGACCCCCCATCCAGCCACTCCGACTTCGCTGCCACCACCCGCATCTTACCACCCTTTTTCACAAAATCCAGCACCGGGTCCGTAATCATATACTCCTGCTCCAACGGCGAGAAATCATGCCCCTCCACATACTCCGTAATCTCTTTCAGCAACCCCGGCGACAGCACAAACCGATTAATATTCACCAGCACCTTGCCATCCTTAATCTGCGCCGCACCAATTTCCGCCAGCTCTGGCTTCTCCGTCAATGTCGTCATATAATCGTCCTGCTGCCCAATCACCGCATACCGCGTAGCCTCTTCTGGCTTACATTCCACCCCAATCACCGCCGCCTCGCCCTCCGGCACTTCCGCCAGAAAACTCGCCATTTCCGAGGTCTTGCCCCCATCCCAAAAGAAGTCATCCCCATTCGCAAACGCCACACATTCATCCGCCCCAATCGCCGGGCACTTCCCAGCCTTCGCTGCCGCCATCACCAACGCCACCGGCACCGCTGTTCCGTATTGCGCGTTCGGATCCTGCGCCACATAATGAAATCGCACCTCCTCGGGTGCGGTTTTCAATTTCGCTAGCTTCTCGTCCGCTTTCCGGTCTCTCAAAAACTCCTCCAGCACGGCATTGCGCCCATAATACGCCTCAATTTGCGTCGCACACGTACTCGGCTTATTCACCACAAAATAGATGTCCCGAATCCCCGCCGCAATACTCTCGCTCACCGCATAATCCACCAGTGGTCGATCGCCAATCGGCAACATCGACTTCTCAATCGCCTTAGTTATCGGCAATCGCCGCGTTCCGTACCCAGCCACAGGAATAATCACCTTCGTAATCCGCGCCATAATATAATTTCTCCCTTTATTATCGCAATTATAGCAAAAATTACGCCAATGTCAATGATACACAACGGATAAATCCTCCGCCTTTCGCCAGCTCTGTAATTTCCAGCAACTCCAATTCCATCCCTCGCGCCCGCAAGCTCTCCGCCAACCTCGGCGCCGCGGCCGACATCACCACCGTCTTCCCGGTCGAAACCAAATTCAACCCGAACCCCTGCCGCGCCTCTTCCATCGACACCAAAATCTTCTCCACCGGCAACGCCATTATTTTCGCCCGGCTCGCCTCGTCCAACGCTTCCAAACAAACCGCAATCGCCCCCTCATCAATCACCGCCACCGCCAAATCAATATCATAGAAAAAACTATCCGCCAACCCCGTTGTCCTGTTAATCACCGGCTCGCCATCTCGCATCTCCGGCACCGCGTGTAGCTGCACTAGCTCCAACCCCAACACCTCCGCCACAAACTCCTGCGCCCGGGCGTCCGACCGATAACCCGACCCCGCCAGCAAGAAATCCCCACAAATCAACGCGTCGCCCTGCCCGCTAAACAACCAATCCTCCGGCACTTTCACAACATCGTACCCCAACTTTGTCAAGACTTGCTCCGCATACGCCTCCTCCAGTGTCCGGACATTCGGTAGTCTTGACAAAACCGCCTTTCCATTGTATACTAGACCCCAATTCGCCGTATACACCCCGTCCTGCGCCCCCACCGGGCTTGCCACCTGCATCACCTCTATCCCAGCCCGCCGGAACACCGCCACCACCTCTGCGTGCTCCCGCCGCGCCTTCCCCCTATCCAACGCCCCCGCCCCATAATACGGATTAATATGCGCCTCTAGGGCAAAATTATCCGCATCACTCACCAAAACTATACTATTTATCACTTAGCTTCCTCCATAATTTTGCATGTTCTCGAAGCATCTTCTCCAGCGAAAACTGCTCCACCACCCGATTGACGCAATCCTCCACCCTAATCTTCTCCACCCGTCCCATCGCCCGGACAATCTCCTCCACCGTATCGGCAAAATAACCACTCTTCCCCTCTTCAACAATCTCCGGCAACGCCCCGTTCCGACTCGCAATCACCGGCGTCCCCACCGCCAAAGCCTCAATCGCCGTCATCCCAAACGGCTCCTCGAATTGCGACGGCATGATTAACGCTTGAGCTTCCGCCATAAGCTTTTTCAACGCCTCGCCCCGCCGAAACCCCACATACTCAATCTTCTCATCCAAATACGGCTCAACCTGCCGCTCAAAATAATCATCCTCATACCGCTTCCCCACAATCTTCAGCCGCACCCCGGCCCGCCGCGCTGCCTCACACGCCAAATCCACCCCCTTCGGCTTGATTATGCGGCCAACGTAAAGGAAATCGTTTTTCTTGCGTGTCGGTTGCAAGTCTGGTCTTGAACCATGGTAAATATTCGCCACAAAATTCGTCCCTTTCGGCGCCGTCCACCGCTGCGCCATCGACATCGACACAAAATTCCTCTGTCGATACCGAGGGAAAACACTCTTATACTTAATCAAGAAGTTATAGGGGTCATGATGCGTAAAAACCACTGGCTTACAACATAAATCAGCAAAAATCAAGGCCTGATCCTCCTCATTCGTGTAGATATGCACCACATCAAACTCCCCCGCATTCGCTCGAGCAAACGCCTCCGCAATCACCTCACCCTGCAACTGCCGGCTCATCGCCACAAACAACGCTGGGTGCTTTTTCAATAATTCCAAATAACCATACCCCCGCCCCGCTAGCTCCCGCTCGAACCCCGAACTGTCCGCTACCACATTTTCCGCCCGGCACTTTACCGGTAAAGGCGTAAACAAAGTCAGCCGAATGTCCGGACACTCGCGCCCCGCCACCCCTGTAAGCGCCGCCCAATCCGCGTCCGCAAACTCTCGCGCCAATTCGCCCGGCGAAAATATCACCTTCTCCCTTAGCTCGTCCCCCACAAAAACATGCGGTACGACCAGCGCCACTCTAGTCATCGTAGCTGTCTTGGTCGCGCGGCTCATCCTTTTCGTCGTCTAGAAAGCTCAAATCCAGATCGCCGCTAACATCCAAATCCTCACCGTAGTACCCGTCTACATCCATCTTAACTCCTTTTCTACAGTGTACCACGCACCAAGAAAAAATCAAGCCACGCCTGCCAATTTGCCCTGACACTCGTGTTCTCACTCTCGCGCACTTCATCGGTCGGCGCCTCCAGCACCGCCTCCACCCGCTCTGGCAGAATCATCATCGTCTCCTCTGGCAACTTCCGCCCCTGTCGCTTCAGCACCAACTCCCGATACTCATCCGTCGCAAAAAACAACCCCTCCGCCTCCAACTGCGCCCGCTCAACCTCTAACGCCAACTTCTCCCGCTCCAGCTCCTCCATCCGCCGCGCCAGATCCTGCTGCTTCGTAAAATTCGCCAAAGCCGACCCCGTCAACCCCAAAAACACCGCCGTAAACACCACCATTGACGCATAAAACGCCCCCCGGCTCTGCCCCACCTGCTTCCAGAAATAAGCCCATTTTTTCTGCCACATACCCACATTGTAGCATTTTCCGCAAAATTATGCTATAATCAACCCAAGTGGAATACCTTAAAAGGAGGTGATATGAATGAAATCTCGCACCGTTTTAGGCGCCTTAATTGCCCTCACCACGGCAGCCATCCTCACCCTCAGCGCCCTCTGGACTTCCTTCGTCCTAATCGTCAGTCTCAGCGCCCTTCTCATCTGCATCTACGCTGAAATCATGTCTTGGAGCAGCTGGCGCAACGAAGCCCTCACCCACACATCGGCCCTCGCCCTAATCTTCAGCGCTTTCATGCTCTTACTTATTATCGGCGGCGGCATTGCCCTAGCCTTTCTCGGCTGGCGCAGCATCCGCCTAGCAACCGGCATCTTCGCCCTCGCGTTCATCACCGATACCGCCGCCCTCTTCGCTGGCGTTCTCCTCAGCGATAGCCCAATTCTCGGCAAACGCGACCGCCCACTCCTCAAGTTCGCACCCAGCAAAACCCTTGCCGGCTTCCTCGGTGCACTACTCATCGGGCTCACCACCACATTCGGCCTCTGCGGCTTCGGCTTTCTGCCACTCGACCCCATCGTCATCCTTTCGCCCGTCGTAATCGTCCTCGCCGACATCCTCGGCTCCGGCTTCAAACGCATCTACGGCATCAAAGACAGTGGTCAAATCCTCGCCGAGTACCGCCGCGCCTACAAGCCCCGAGAGACCAGCCGCGACCGCGAATCCTTCTCCTCGCGCCTCTGGCGCGCCATGCTCCCTCACGGCGGCTTCCTCGACCGTTTCGGCTCGGTCCTGCTTTTGGCAGCCTTCATCTCCCTCTTTACAAAATGGGGCGCTCTCCCGTAGAGCGCCCTTTAACCGTCTCGCCCGCCCCCACTTATGATATAATCAGAGTATGAAGCGGGAGCGGTTTTGGACGAATTTCGCGCGGTGGTCGGTATATTTTGTGGTGGCGAGTTTTGCCGGACATTGGCTGGAGATTTTGGTGCAGCTGGTAATCCGTTGGTTTGGCGGTGAGGGGGCGAGTTTCGGGATTGGGGCGAAGCCGTTTGAGCCGTACCCGGTCTATGGGTTGGCGGTGTTTGGGATGGTGATGATGTGGCAGGCGGTGCCGGGGCGTTTGAAGAAGAACGTGCCGATGGTCTTTGTGCTTTTGACGGGTGTGTGCGCGCTGGCGGAATATTTGGTGGGGTGGCTGTCGATTTGGCGGTATGGGCAGAATCCGTTTTGGAATTATGCGGGGAAGCCGTTTAATTTGCATGGGTTGATTTGTTTGCAAAATGCGTTGTTGTTTGGTGTGGCGGCGACGGCATTTATGTTGTTGGTCTTTCCGTGGACGGAGAAGTTATTGGATAAATTGCCGCGGCGGGTGTTGTTTGGGGTGGCGGCTGCGTTATGGTTGGTGTTTTGGGTCTGTCAGATTTGGTTTGGGCACTAGTTATGGAGGTGCCGAAAGAGATTTTGGAGTTGGCGCTGGGGCAGGAGGGGACGGAGTTTGAGCGGGCGGTCTGGCGGGCGATAAGTGAAATTCCGCCGGGCGAAACGCGGACTTATGGGCAGATTGCGGCGGCGATTGGGCGGCCGGGGGCGGTGCGGGCCGTGGGGACGGCTTGTGGGAAAAATAAGTTTCCGATAATTATACCTTGCCACCGGGTGGTGGGGGCGAATGGTTGCGGCGGGTATGCGTTTGGCGTGGAACTAAAGCGGGAGCTATTACGGAGGGAGCAAAACCTAGGCGAATCCTAGGGTTTGTGTTATAATAGGGGCAGGCGCGAGTGGTGAAATTGGTATACACGTATGCCTTAGGAGCATATGCCTTCGGGCGTGCTGGTTCAAGTCCAGTCTCGCGCACCAAAATTATAGACGATGAGGATAAGGGTTAATAGCTTCCGGTTGAGGAGCCCGAAGGTTGCCGAGGCGGTGAAGCTTCTGGTGTTTTCGGATGTACATGATAATGAGGCGGTGTTTGACGGGCTGCTCGAGACGGCGCGGCGTGAAGCGCCGGATTATATTTGCTTGGTTGGCGATACGTTGGATGAGGCGGATTGCGAGACGGCGAGTTTGGTCGAGTGGATTGGTAAATTGGCGCGGCTGGCGCCGGTAGTAATTGGGCTGGGCAACCATGAGATATTTACTTGTGATGGGTTGTTTACGCGGGGCGAGCCGTTTGAAAACAGGGATTTTTATGAGGCGGTGGAGAAAATCGAGAATTGCGTGTTGCTAAAGGACGAGTTTGCGGTTTGGGAGGCGGATAAGGGAGTGGTGTTTAGTGCGCTGAACATGCCGGATTCTTGGTATCAGGCGAGGGAGGACAGGGCGGAGTTTCGGCGGACGGTGAAGCGGCTAGCGGCGGACGAGGCGATGAAGGGGATTTCCGCCGGGCGGTTTCAGGTGATGTTGTCGCATTCGCCGAACGGTTGGTTGCACCGGGGCAAGTTGCTGGAGCGGCAGGAGTTTAGGATTTTAGATAAGGTAGATTTGATTTTGTGCGGACATAACCATGGCGGATTGGTGCCGCTGGCGATGCGGCCGTTTTTGAAAAATCATGGTTTTGTGGGACCGAATGTGAAGATTTTTCAGCCGCATGCGTATGGTTATTGGACGGATGGGCAGACGTCGTTGATTTTGTCGGATGGGGTGACGAAGTTTGCGGAGACGTCGGGCTTGGCGAAGGTGGGGCGAGCGCTAAACCGGCTGTATGTGCCGGATGTCGAGAGTATTACTATCGTGCCGGGCGAGCAGTACGAGTTGGTGCAGGAGCGGTAGGGCGGCGAGGCTCTCGGGGAGCGAGAGTAGGGCGTTGAGGCCTTCGGTGGTTTGCGAAGTTGGGGCTTGGGCTAGTCGGAGCGATTGGCCGAATTGATAGTTGCGGCTTCGGTCGGAGCCGCAGGTGAGGAGGAGGTCGCCGATGCCGCAGGCGAGGTCAGCGGTGGCGGGCCGGCCGCCGAGGATTTGGATGGCGGATTTGAGCTCTTGGAGGGAGATTTGGATGTAGTGGTCGAAATCGGGAGTGTCGGGCTGGAGGCCGAGGAAGCCGGCGCCGATGGCATAACAGTTTTTGAGGGCGCCGCAAGCCATGACGCCGATGAGGTCGTCGGTGAGCTCGATGTGGAGCCAGTCGGTCTCGAGGAGAGTCCGGGCGAGAGGGGTGGTGGCGGTGAGGGTGGCGGGTTGGTTTTGGTTCATTTCGGCGGCGTGGGCAGGGCCGGAGAGGGCGCCAATGTCCGGACATTGGGCAAAAATTAAGGGGTCGAGAATGCCCTTGACGGCGGAGATACAGGGGTGAGAAAGGGCAGTGTCCGGACACTGGGCGAGGAAATCAGGGACGGCGGGGCTGGGGATGGCGATAATCATGGCGTCGCTGTCGGCGAGAGCTTGGTCGAGGGTGAGGTCAGAATGCTTGGAGTCGAAGAACTTGACAGTGTGGCCGTTTGATGTTATAACACGGCCGAGGGCGGAGCCATAAGCGCCTTGGCCGATGATGGTGATAATTTGGGTGTTCATGAATATATAATATCACACCCATCACCTTACGGCGCCACACACCGCACCGAGTTGCCGGCGCCCTTAGTGCTATTACCCGCAGTGGCGACACCACTGGCATGGAAATAGAAGTTGTGCGCACTACCAACATAGCTGGCTGTAGAAGACCAATAGAAGCCAAAAGATCCCTGAGCAGTGAACGAACCGCCCCCAAAGAAACCAGCGTACATATAAAGACTATTAGCGAGAAGACCACTAGGACTATCTTCAGAGCCGCCATTAATCGCGTCGTTGAGCAGGGCAAACTCCCCAGTATCTTCCTCTCCTGTCGGCAACCTCCACCCCGCCGGACAAATACTCACACCTTGGTCCGGTTGGATTGCCTCACTAATTTGGCAAGCATCAGGCTGCCCGCCCATCGCCGCACACCAGTTGTAGAGGTAGCCATACTGGCCTGTCCCTGTAGTGCTGGTACTTGGGTCGTCGGGGTTAAAAGTAGGGTTAGCACCAGTCGGGATGTCGTATAGCATAACAGTTGGGGTATTAGCTCGGCCTTGGGTCATTGAATCGATCACATCTCCATACGTGTCATCACCTCCACCCACATACGCCAAATTCGTCTCCATCCAGCAGAGATCGCCACCGCCAGCCCTAGTGCCGTCGATACGACGGACCCAGTAGGTCTTGTCATCCCTCGCATCCACCGCTCGGGTCCGTGCCACAGGACAATAGTAATTCCCAGACGTACCATTCAGGGTAATTCGCTGCATATCCACCCCAGCCGACGCCTCAACCGGCGACACATAGTCATTCACACACCGCACCGAACTACCACTACCTTTACCACCTGTACCATTTGGGTTATTGCTACCACCGAAAAGCAACCTAGAAGCATTACTTGCACTGATAACTGTCGAAGACCAATAAGCACCATACCCACCTTGGAAAGAGAACGCGCCATTATCGAAAAAGCCCGCATTCATAAAAAGACTGCCCGTTAATAGCCCACTTGCACTTGTTGTGCTCCCTCCATTAATCGCATTGTTCAGTAGGGTGAATTCGCCACCAACCCCGCCCGTCGGCAGCCTCCATCCCGCCGGGCAAATGTTTACACTCTGATCCGGTTGCGTTGCCTCACTGGTTTGGCAAGCAGCAGGCTGATTACCCATCGCCGCACACCAGTTGTATAAGTAGCCATATTGCCCCGTGCCGTTGGTGCTAGTCGACGGGTCGGTCGTGCCGCTAGTCGGGTTAGCACCAGTTGGTATATCATACAACGGCATAGTCGGGCTATTACTCCGGCCCTGCGTCAACACCATCGTATCCTCATACGTGTTATCCCCGCCCCCCGCATAAGCCAAATTCGTCTCCATCCAGCACAAATCGCCACCACCAACTCCAACCCCAGATATCTTCCGCGCCCAATAGGTGTTCCCATCCCGCGCGTCCACCACCCGCGTCCGCTCGGTCGGGCAATTTTCCAGCGTAATACTTTGCATATAAGAGCCCGTCGTGCCCGGCAACGCCGCGGCATTTCCCGACGCCGAAATCGTAATCACCCCCGCATAAGTCCCCGTCGCAGCATAATCCCCCGTCGCCACCGCAAAAAAGAAGTCATACTCATCGACTGACAGATTAGCCGCGGTCGTCTGCGAGATTGGCGTAGCCTTATTCGGCACCGCCGCGTACTTAGCCGTATTGGTCGTATTACTCGGTGCCAGCACCGTATAGCTTCCATCAAAACCATTCTCAACGCCCTGCACCTGTCCGCTCGGCACAGCAAAACCCCACTCCCCTGTCATCTGACCGGCAAAAACCACTGGCGCCTCAACGCTGCCCTCCATACTACCGAAAGCTTGATTAGCTAACACCAAGTTGCCGCTACTCGGGCCAGCAATAGTCATACTATAACCACGAGAGTTATTGGTCGTAATCGCTATCCCCAGACAGTTGCTCGCAATGCTACTCGCCAAAACACTAATGTCTAACGTGTTGTTCGCCGCATCATACGCCGTCTGGCTAGCGCTCGCCGCAGCACACGCTCCATCCGTAATCGAAAGTGAGCCCGTACCATGGACAGCCTTGATTTGGATTTCTTCCGCCTCGACTCGCCCTATCCCACCCGCCACCACCCCTACTAACACCCCAAACATCGCCACCACACCCACCGCTCCCGCCACTCTCCTCGCCCAACTAACCCAACCTCGCTCACCTTGGCTACCATTATTTTTCCTTACCACTTTTTCTCCTCATCTTTTACTTATTTAACTTTGACTCTAACTCTTTGCCACCAAAAATGCCCCGACAGACGTAGTAAAGGGACGCCATCGGAGCATTTTTAGCTTAAAGCTACCGCCTCCAGAAAGAGTTAACTGAAGGCGCAAAAGATAGGAGCAGGGCCTGTCATCTAAGAACCCCCCCCCCCGATATTTTATTGTGCGACATTGCTCTGGGCATTGTCGCATGTATTATAATAGCTTGACTCATTCCTTACCTCTTTCTGATACATTCTTGTAGCTTTATTTTAGCTTATGTTTATTGTGTTGTCAAGAGCTTAATCTTATCCATCATCACCCGCCGCGCATCACTCGCCAAGAAAAACGACCCCACCACAATTATTTTCTTCACTCCTAACTCATCCGCCTTTTTCGCCGCCCGCTCCAAAGCCGATTCCGCCGCGCCACCCACCTCCACATCTCCAAACCCCGCCTCTTTCGCCGCCTCCTCCATCACCGCAAAATCCAAACTCTCGCGAAAATTCGTCTCCAAACTCATATCCTGAAAACTCGCCAAAACCACCCTCTCGCCCAACTCCCGCAAAATCGCAAGGTTTTCCGCCAACGACGCCGCCTTGTTCGCCCCAAAACTAACCACCAAAATCGCCGCCTCATCACCCCTCGACTTCACAAAATCCGCAAACGCCCTTAGCTTCTGCGGATTATGCGCCCCATCCAAAATCACTTTCTTCCCCCGCCAACTAAACTCCTCCGCCCGCGCCGGCACCTGCATATCGGCCAAGTCGCCCGGCGTTAAGCCGACCTGCTCCTCCAAAGCCTGCGCCGCCAACCCCGCATTCCGCACCTGAAAGTCCGGACTTTCATCATCCCGCACCACTGTCAACTTCGCCCCCACCTCCTCGCACCTCGCCCGCACCACATCCATCACCTCCAGCCCCTGCTCATACATAAACACCGCGTTCCCCGACTGGATAATCCCCGCCTTCTGTTCCGCAATCTCCGCCAAACTCTCGCCCAAAATCTCCATATGGTCAAACCCAATATCCGTAATTATGCAAATCTTATCCGGCCGACTAATCACGTTCGACCCATCGTGCAATCCACCCAGCCCCGTCTCCACCACCACAAAATCCAGCTTCTCCCACACTGCCAGCCAGTAAAAAAACGCCATATAAAACTCAAAATAACTCGGCTGCAGCCCAATCTCCCGCACCAGCTCCAAAAACTCCGCCAACCGCCCGGCATATTCACCCTTCGACAGAACCTCACCCCCAATTATCGCCCGCTCCCGCACATCTTCAATATGCGGCGACACCGTCAACCCCACCTCATATCCCGCCCGGCGCAAAAACTCCGCCGCAAAATACGCCGTCGACGTCTTCCCCGACGTCCCCGCCACATGCACCGCCCGCACCTCGTTTTGCGGATTGCCCAGCGCCGCCATCAAATCCCGCATCCGCTGCAATTTTTGATCGCCCCGCACAAAAATATCCGTCGCCCCCAAAAACTCGTTCACCTCTCCCACCAAACTATCGAAATCCATCAATACTCCCTCGGCGGCTCTTGCAGCGTAAACTCCCTTTCCGCAATCCGCACCACACTCTCCGGCTCCGCCCCCGCCCGCCGAAGCGCCGCCATCACCCCCAATTTCTTCATAATATCACGCAACCGATTCACGCTATCATAATTCGCCAAATCCGTCTTCATCGCAAACTTCTCAATCTCCACCCCCCTCACCACAAACACCCCGCCCTTCTTCTCCACCGTAAACCCCTTCGATTTCTGGCTTTCCGGCAATCTAATAGTCTTGATCGCGCCCGCCCCCTCGCAGGTCGCTCCCTCACTAACCGACCCTGAAGGACATTCGGAGGGCGGCAGCCCGAGAACGAGACGCGTCCGTCCTGTGGCGACAGGGTCGGACGACGTCGTGCCTGAGGGGTCGGTTAGTGAGGGTGCGACCGCCAAGAGCTCCCGCAAAACCTCGGTCAAGCCCAAATGTGCCTGCGCCGAAATCGCAAAAATCGGCGCCTCAGTTGTCGACCTCAACGCCTCCACCTGCATCTCGAGCAACTCCTTATCAAACCCCTCGGTTTTCGTCAACGCCACCACCTCTGGCCGCGCCAACAAATCCGCATCAAACTTACCCAACTCCGCCCGAATCGCCTTATACCGCCCCACCACATCCTCACTATACGCATCAATCAAATGCAAAATCACCTTCGTCCGCTTCACATGCCGCAAAAACGCCGTCCCCAGCCCCTTACCCTCGCTCGCCCCCTCAATCAACCCCGGAATATCCGCAATCAAAATATCCCGCCCATCCACCGTCGCCACCCCCAAATTCGGCACCAAGGTCGTAAACTCATAATCCGCCACCTCTGGCCGCGCATTCGAAACTACCGCCAAAAACGACGATTTTCCCGCGTTCGGGAAGCCCACCAGCCCCACATCCGCCAATAATCTTAATTCCAACTGCGCCTCAAACGCATCTCCCGCCAGCCCCAGCTCCGCCGTCCGCGGCGTCTGCCTAGTACTCGATTTAAAGTGAGCGTTGCCGAAACCGCCAACGCCTCCCTCCCCAATTATAGCACACTCTCCGTCTTTTGTCAAGTCCGCCAAGATTTCCTCCCCTCGCCGCACTATCGTCCCCACCGGCACTTTCACCACCAAATCCTCACCACTTTTCCCCGCTCGCTGCCGCTTCGCCCCGTTCGCCCCATCGCCCGCCTTCAATTCTGGATTATAACGAAACCCAAGCAACGTATTTTCATCCTTCGACGCCTCAAAAATCACATCACCGCCCCGCCCACCATTCCCTCCGTCCGGCCCGCCCTTGTCCACATAAATCTCCTTGCGAAAACTCACCGCCCCATCGCCGCCCTTTCCCGCTGCTATACTTACTTTTGCTGTGTCAATGAACATATTCCTATAATACCATAAATCTAAAAAAACCGCAAACAATATAATGCTCTTTGTTTATCATCGGCACAAGGGAAACTCGGCGTCAGCCGTCAATAGATATATTGGAAGAATGGAGACCTACCCTGCGCCCGATACCACGACCCATCCGCCACATCCATCGCAATATTCCGCCGCGAAATCCGATTCCAACCACCGCCACCACCCCGATAATTCATCTCGCTAATCGTTATAAACATCCCATCCGAACTAATACTCTCCACAACCCCCACGTGGCCAAACGCCCCGCCCGTATCATGAATAATCGCCCCCACCGCTGGCGTCGTCCCCACCGCATAACCCATCGCCCGCGCCCGAATCGCCCACGTCCGCGCATGCCCCCAGTTATTCTCCACCGGCAACCCCAGCGCCCGGCGCCTAGCATAAGCATAATACGTACACTCGCCAAAACCATACAAATTCCCCCGCCCGCCCGCAATTAACGTCTGCAACGGCGCCACATAATCCGGCCGCTCCCGCTCCGGCAAAATCCCCCTCGGGATAAAAATCTTCTCCCCCGGCTGCACCTCCCGGTTATCCAGCTCATTATAGGCAATAATCTCCTGCACCTCACCCTGATACCGCGCCGCCACGCTCTCAATCGTGTCCCCCGTCTGCCAAGTATATATTACACCATTAATTGCCGGCAAAAGCAAATCCTGCCCTGCCGAAACCTGCGCCGTCCGCCGCATATTATTTGCCCAACGCAACGTCTGCTCACTAATCCCCCGCGCCCGCGCGATGCTCGCCACCGTATCCCCCTCGCGCACCCGATACACCTCCACCCCTCGCGACGCCACAATAATCGTAATCGGCTGGTCCATCATCCCGCCACCCGCCGCAAAAATCGTCGCCAAGCTCACCGCCATGTCCGTCGCGTTTCCTTGCGGCGCCAAATTCGCCACCTGCGCCGACTGCGCCACCACCGACGTCTCCATCACATCGACAAAACTAACGCTAAAACTCGACTCACTACTTGACAAATACGTAAAATGATTTTCTCCCAGCTGCCGGCCCCGCGAACCAATCACAAACACCACCACCAACGCCGCCGCCGCCAAGCCATAACCCGCCAGCAACCGAAGCATCCGCCCCCGTTTCGTCCGCGGCGCTCGCATCACCTTTCCTACCATCTCGCGCATCGCGTTTGACAATACTCCCTTATATTATTCTGATGTTCCGCTTCCGTCCGCCCAAAATACGTCGCCCCACTATCGCCCGTCAAAAAGTAAAAATACCCCTGATAATTCGCCAAATCCGGGTCCGCTGTCGCTATCAGCGCTGGCAAACTCGGGCTACCAATCGGCGTCGGCGGCAATCCCGTCCGCGCCGCATGCCGCGTATTCCACGGCGAATCCAACCCCAAAATCGCCCGATTCGGCGTCCCATCCGCATTATTTATTGGCAATCCCGCCATATTTGCCGCGTACAAAGTCGTCGCATCCGCCCCCAACGTCCACCCCGCCCGCAGCCGATTATAAAAAATCGCCGCAATCGCCCGCGCGTCCTCATGCGTCCCGCCAATCTCCGCCTCCACAATACTCGCCAAAATCAACCCCTCATAAAACGTCAATCTCTGCGCCCCAAACTTCGCCACCAACCCCTCGCGCTCCACCGCCCGCTCCAGCTCGCTCGCCATCCGCCCCACAATCGTCTCCACCGACGCCGTCGCAAAAAAGTTAATCGTCTCCGGGAACAAAAATCCCTCAATACTCACATTTCCAGCCCCTAACATCGCCGCCGCGCCCTCCACCTGACTCGCCGTCACCCCTGTCAAGCTAGTCGGCCGCCCCAGCCGCGTCATCGCACCATACTGCTTACTAAACGCCGCCTCCACCTCTTCCTCCGAGAACCCTCGATTCAAAAGCATCCGCCGCGCCGTAAAAATCGAATTGCCCGGCAAAAACGTCAATGTTATCTCATCCGCCTTCTCCTCTAACGCCTGTTCGTACTCCGCCTGCCGCGCCGCTCGCTCATCCAATTTATTTTTTATAAACAACCCGCCCAAAACCGCCGCCGCAATCACCACGCAAACCAACAAAAACAACATCCACTTCAGCGACTTTTGCATCGTTTTCAACGCTTTCATAAGTTCTCCTCCACCCATCCTTCCAATATTATACACGCCGCCTCAACGTCCACCGCCCCTGAAGCGCGCGCCTCCCGTATCTTCACGTCGTCAAAACCTCGCTCTCTCAGTCGCTCAATCGCCAGCTTCGTCGTCCCACTCTCACCAAAAAAGACTATTTTCACCGTCTCGGGCAGCATCCCCCGCAACTTCTGCACAAACTCCTGCACCCGCCGGCTCTGTTCCGTCAACTCCCCCCGCTGATTCATCGGCATCCCCACCACCACCAACGTATCCTCGTCGGGTGTCTTCAATAGGTCAACAACCGACGTCGTGTCCGAAATGTCGTTTACTAAAAACACCCCAACAGGTACCACCACCTTCGTCTCGGGGTCAACCTTGGCCACCCCAACCCGCTTCTCCCCGACATCTACCCCAAAAATCGCCATTAGTTGTCCGCCTGAATGTTAATTTTAATCCGCGATAGGTCGTTTGGTATCCGATTCGCCCAAAACGGCCCCAACTTAATATCCACTCTCTGCACCCCGCTAAATTCCATCACCAACCGATTCGCATCGTTCACCCGCTCGCCCGCCACCGCTTCACTAATCGCCTCCTCCGAAATATCATCCCCCGCCCGCGCCACCGTCTTGAGCAGCGCCGTCATCTCCTGCACCGTCCCCGCACTCGGCACACAACCCGCCGCCTCCGGCTCGCAAGTCGTCCCCCCAGTTTGCCGCACAATCTCCACCCGCTCTAGGAACAAATCACCCCCGTCAAAGCTGCCAATCTCATAGATTTTCTTCCCCGCCGCCTGCGTTTCCGCCAACTCCCGCGCAAACCGCTCCATATCCTCTTTCACCGCCGTCATAATCCGGTAATTCTGCGTCCGCTTCACCGTCGCCCGCGCCCCATTGCCGATTACCTCGCCCACCTTCGGTGTCACTTCTACTACACCACTTTCCGCCACAAATGTCAAATCAAACGCATACAACCCCGCATCCAACGACGCCTTCAACCTCGACCGCCCCTCTTCAATCGACGCCGCGTCCATCCGCCCCAGCGCATTTTGCACATCTCCCTCCGAGACCACTCGCACCGTCCGCCGCGAACCGCCCGTCAACCCCTGACTCACCGCCCGCGTATTCACCGAATCCCCCCGAAAAGCCATCACCACGCCACTCGCCAGATTAAATTCCTCGCCAATATCCATCGCCACCACTGTAAATCGCCGCTCACTCGCCCCCGCCAAATCCGCCCCACACGGCGAACTCACCCCCGGAATCTCCACCGAAGTCCCCGCCGGTATGCTATACCTCTTGCCATCCACCGTAAAAGTATCACTCGGCTCTATCCTGTAAGTCAACCCCGTACAATTCTTAAATACCACCTCGCCTGTCGCCCGATCGCCCTCGACCTTCTCGCCTGTCGCCTCGAATTCCTCCGTCTGTTCCACCCCTAGCGACTTCTCCGAAAGCTGGAAAATCCCGCCCTCTACATTATTATCATTTGTCTTGAACCTCACCTCTCGCCGCACATCAATCGTATCCATATGCGTCGCAATATTCACCGTCGCCACTGGCTTAATCGCCAAAAACAACACCAAAACCCCAATCGCCACCGCTCCCACCACTATCCCACCAATAATCAATGCCTTCTGCCACACTTTATCCACCTTTGCTGTTAATGCCGTAAATTTCCGCTTCTTCTCCGTCGGTCCATTCATAGGCTCTCCTTTGCCCGGCTCCTCGGACACGGCGTCTCCATCAAGCGAGGGGTAGTGCCCGGTGGGGACCCCGCCCCCGGGCTTTTCGTCAGAAAAAGAGGGGGATGGGGAGGACCCGGGCGACAGGACCCCGAGCGAAGAGCCGGTCTCTAGTTCTCCATTTATCGTTAGCGGCTCACCCGCCATCAACTCCTCAGCCACCAAATGACCCTCTTCCATCTGCCCAACCTCCGGCACCTCCGGCTTCGTCTCTAGATTCGGCGCCAAAGCCACCCCTGCCACCCCTGCCAAATTGACCATCGCCGGGTTATCCGAAATCACCGCTATCACCTTATCCGCGCTTTTCGCCGCTTTTCGTAGCAATTTCAGGTTCATCGCCGAACGCAAAGCCCCCAAATTCTTCGGCGCTACCACTGCCACCACCTTCTCATCCGCGCGCTTCACTCGCCCGATTACCCCCGCGATATCTTCGTCCACCTCTACATGAATAACTTCTTTGCCCATTTATACCCATTATACCATAGTTTCCAGCCACACAAAGTTTATTGACTTTTTAGCATAAAAACTTTCAAAACTATTGACTTTTAAACATAAGTGTGCTATAATGGGAGTGTGAGTCGATCCGGATCGAAAGCTTCCAAGCTAATCCGGTTCACTCCGGACATTAGTATTGTGAAGCAATCGCGCGACCACAGCTCGCGGGTGCTTGACCCGACATCAGAAAGGAGGTCTTTAATATGAAAAAGACCAAGATAACGAGTTGGGTCGCACTCGGAAGAAAAGCGACAATCGCGCTGATGGCGCTCGTTTTCATTTTCGCAGCTGCTCCCCTGACCGCCTTCGCCGCCGCCCCCACGGGCTCGCGCGAAAGCATCGGGCAGCAAGAAACCAGCACTGGCACCTCTGTCGTCTCTGGCTTTAACTGGGACGCCGCCTTCAATGTCTTTGGTGTCATGCTCATGCTCCTCGCCGCAATTGCCTTAATCGCGTTCGTTTACCATCTGTTCCGCAAACGCGGCGGAGCCCCTGTCGGCAGTAGCGAGAAGGCCGTCTTGGAGTACAATGCCAAGACTGGCGAATTCTTCGACAAGCGCAAGCTGGAACCCAAAAGGACCAAAAACGGCATCAATCTGAGCTTCGGCGACGACGATGACGCCTCTTCGTCCTCCTCATCCAGCTCAAGCAGCAGCGGACGCAAAACCGTAACCACAACCTACCACGAGTAAGCTTCACAACACACGCAAAAGCCCCCAAGACATTATGTCGCGGGGGCTCTAGCACGTCCCACCCCTGCCCCCAACCCCCTTGCAAAATAACCAAAAGTATGATATAATGAAAGTATAAGGTTCGCACCTCACGGTTGCGACCGTGAATTTTTACTTGCGAACACATCTGAAAGGAGGATCCATATGTCTACAGCTTTTAGTTTCCTGAAGTACTGTCTGGGCGGACTCGTGATTTTGGCAATTATCGGCGCCATTTTCACCTACTTCGGTGGCTTCGTCGCCGTCGGCCTCAGCGTCATCACCCCTATCATCATCGCTGCAATCGCTATCTTCGTTTTTCTCTGTCTCATCGTTGTCGTCCTACACCTGTTCGGCTACAGCGTCGATACCGCCACCCGCACCCTCCAGCGGCGGCCCGAGCGAGAAAAACCCCAAGCCTCTTCCACATCCCGCTCCCAAGTCGTCGAGAGCAGCTCCAACGGCATCACAGTCCGTATCGTCAAATGACCGCCCCCACCTCTGCCCCACAGTATTCGCATGAGTAAACCCCCGTACCTATTATGGTTCGGGGGTCTCACTCGTGAATTAGCGTTGTTGCCGTTGAAATCCGACGGGGCTGGCGCCAACCTCGGCGAATTTAGCATGCGGCCGCTTTCGCTTTGCCTGCTTTGCCTTTGGCGACATTGGTGAAGCAGAATACATCACGCTTGTTCAGCTGACAGTCTGCCGTACCGAACTCGCCTTTCCGCGCTTCTGCCGCCTCTTTCGCCAACTTCACCACCTGATGGTATGCCGCCGTCGCATTGACGCCCGCCGGGATGCTGGACGCTTCCAGCCAATCATCTTCGTCGATGCTGGCCAACAGATCGTTGGTGATTTCCTCACGCTTTTCGCGCGATGCGTTTTTCAACTTGCCTTCCGCGTCGATTGCGAAGAATTTGATTTTGCTGCCTTTCGGGTAAACGAAAGAAGCAACATCGGTGCCGTTCGCCTTGGCAGCAGCCATGTACTGGCCGATTACCTCGTTAAACAGCGCTTTCGCTTGGTCTTCGGTCATTGCCGATGCCGGGCATTCTGCAAAAAAGTCTCTCATGGTATTTACCTCCTTTTATTGAGGTCGCTAACTCACAAGTTAAGGTTCGCGGAGGGATTCCGCGATTACTAACCTCACTGGGTAGTTGCGAAACCTCTTCACACTCCCATTATATCACACTAATGTTAAAAAGTCAATACTTTTCACCGTTTTTCCCAAAAACGCAAGCATTTTACCAAATCCCTTGTCCTCCCCATTACCTCGGCAAAAAACGGCACCCCCATCAACCTCTCCCGAAACACATAACACACCCCAATTCCCGCCGCCAAAACCACTAACACCACCGCCAAAACCACCTTCCACCCCTGCAAATACCCATCCGCATCACGAAATACCCTATCAAACGCATCCCCCATCGTCGCCGACACATTCGCCATCGCCTCGCCCACCGCGCTCACCCCTGTTCCGCCACTCGCCCCGCCACTGTCCGGCACGCCAAAACTCGCCGCCGCCCCCACATTTTCCCGAATTTTCCGGCACCGATTCGTCTCCGGGTTCCGCTCGTACCCCTCTGCACACGGCTTCAGCTCCGGCTCCGTCTCTATCTTTTTACACCGATTCGTCTCCGGATTCCGGTATCGCCCTTCCCCACAATCCGCATACTCCGCCGCCCCCGCACCACCAGCCGCTCCCAAACTATCATGCACCACCGGCGCCATCACCTCTGGCGCCAAGCCGCCGCCAGCCGCGCCGGCCACACCACTCCCCTCTTCCGAACCAACCGCACCCCCATCCTCTCCACCCAAAAACTCCGGCGCCGTCAAATTATCCGCGCTCGGCGTCGGCGTCGCGTTCACCCACGCCCCCTCCACCAGTGCAAACGACTTGCCAATCGACGCCCGCGGCAGCTCCGCCAGCGCCACAAAATCCCCGCCCACAATCTCAATCACCCGCTCAATCGTCGGCGATTTCGCAATCTGCAGCCCCAAACTCTCCAAACTATACGCCTGATACTCCCCCGACCGCATCCAAACCTCGCCAAACTCCGCCGTCAAATCCTTCCCCCCGTACCGCGTCCGCACCACACACCCCTCCAAACTCAACATCCCCGCCGTCGGGTTAAAAAACTCCACAAACTGCTCCGACTGGTCATTGCGAAAATTCGTCAGCACCTCCGTTATTTCAATTTCCCCACAATCGCCTACCCCACCTTCCGCCGCCACCTGCCCCACTCCTAACCCCAACCAGCCCACCAAACCCAACGCCACCCCAATCAAAACCCCCACTACCCCTGCGCCTCGTCTTTGCCTAAAACTTTTCATGCCCCTAGCCTACCACACCCTAAAATCGCCCACAAGCATAAGGACAAACGCTTATGCTAAAATCCGACCCCCGTCATCCCCAGAGGCCAAAAACTTGTTGAAAAAATCGCCCTTTATTTGACAAAAGGCTCCACCCCATCCGGCAAATACGACTTATCCATATGAAACCCCGCCTCCCACTTCTGCCCCTTACCAAACCCCAAATCCTTCATCAATTTCGTCGGCGCATTCTTCAACCAAATCGGCACCGCCGCATTCGGCGTCCGCTCCGCCACCGCATTCGCAACCCCCCAAGCATCATAACTTTCCCGCGATTTCGCCGCTTTCGCCAAAGCATAAGCACAATGCGACAGGATAATCCCGCCCTCCGGCATCCCCACCCGCTCCACCGCCATAAAACACGACGTCGCAAAATTTAGCGCCGAATTATTCGCCAGCCCCACATCTTCAGAGGCGAAAATCACCATCCGCCGCGCGATAAATTTCGGGTCCTCCCCCGCCTGCACCATTCGCGCCAAATAATAGAGCGTCGCATCCACGTCCCCGCCCCGCATCGACTTGATAAACGCCGAAATTATGTCATAATGCATATCGCCCGCCTTGTCATAGCCCGCCACAATCTTTTGCGCCGCCCGCTTAATCTCCTCCACCCCTATTTTCTCCGTCCCCAGCGACAACGCCAACTCCAAATTCGACAACGCCGCCCGCGCATCCCCCGCCGACAATTCCGCCAAATAATCCATCGCCTCCGCCCCCACTCGGCGCCCCATCTTCAACTCCTTCACCGCCCGCTTCAAAATCGTCAAAATCGCCGCCTTGTCCAAATGCTTCAAAACCACCACCCGCGACCTCGATAACAGCGGCGCAATCACCTCAAAACTCGGATTTTCCGTCGTCGCCCCGACCAAAATAATCAACCCACTCTCCACATGCGGCAAAAACGCATCCTGCTGCGCCTTATTAAACCGGTGAATCTCATCCACAAACAACAGCGTCCGCCGCCCCAAATTCCAATCCCGCCGCGCCCCCTCGACCACCGCCAGCACATCCTTTTTCCCCGCCGTCACCGCCGAGAGTTCCACAAATTCCACCCCTAATTCCCGCGCCAGAATCCGCGCCAAAGTCGTCTTCCCCGTCCCCGGCGGCCCCCAAAAAATCAAATTCGCCGGCACCTTCTCGGCCACAATCTGCGTCAAGATCTTCCCCTCACCAATCAACTCGTCCTGCCCCACCACCTCTGCCAACGTCTTCGGCCGCATCCTTTCCGCTAATGGTCTCTCCATATCATTATTATACCATCATTCGCCCCGAAACTCCATCGCAAACCCCCTCTCACTTGACTTCTAGCCCTATTCATGCTATAAATAACTTAGTAAGAGAGTATGGCCTGTCCGTGCTCATTTTCTGGACTTTGAAATAATGACACCACGACACGCCCACCCAGCACCTCGAAAGGAGGCAAAATGGACAAGATCGCCAACCCTAACAAGAACTTCTGCAACCTCATCCGCGACAACGCGGGAATCACCACCTTCGTCTTCTGCGGCCGGCTCCGCCACCCCAGTTTCCATGGCTTTTTACTGGGAAGCTTCGAGGGCACCGCCACCGGTAGCGGCTTCACCTGCAGCTACGACCAGCACCCAAACCCCGATTCTCATATCGACGGTACGGTTGAGCTCGAAGTTGCAGGCGAAATTGACGCCTCTTTTTGTGGCCTCATTCAACTCCGCACCGACGACCGGGCCTACCACAAAATGTTCTCTTATTTATCAGCCAACCTGCCCTTTATGGCCCCGCCCGCCATGGCCAAGTTCACTCTGGCCGCCTCTGAGCTCCTCGAAATAATCACCTGCTACGACTCCAAGAACACCCTGCCCGTCTACGAATCGCCCTACGCCCTCAAACAGGACTTCCTCCACCACGACAACTTCACCAAAATCAGGCAGCGTGCTCACCGGGTTCGCATCGACTTACTATTCAACTTTTTGGACCACCTCTTTAGGTCAACCGGTTTCTTGGCCGGTGGAGCCCCCAGCCAGTCTATCGCCTAAATCAACGTCATTATCAAAACCGCCCGGCAATTTCGCCCGGCGGTCTTTGATTCTCTCCCCCCCCTGTTATTTCATAAAAATATCAATCTGCGCCGCCGCAAACGTCTTTGAGTAGACGTTTTTCAACCCCGCCACCACAAATTCCGGAATTTGCTCACTCTTAGAGTGCGAAATCACCAAACACCCGCCCTCCGCCAACAACCCCGGCAATTTCGCCACCAGCTCCCACTGCGGTTCATCATAAGGCGCATCGGAAAATATCAACTCATAACTTTCGCTCTTTACTGGCTCCACCCCCAGCGCAGCCGCATTCCTCTTTATCACCTCTCGCGTCTTCGGGTTGTTTTCCACAAAATCAACCGAAACCGCCCCTCGCGAAATCGCCTCCAACCCCAGCGCCCCCGACCCCGCAAAAACATCCAACACCCGTGCCTCCGCAAGCACCCCCAACGAAAACAACACATTAAAAACCGCCGCCCGCTCCCTTTCGCCCATCACATGCGCCGCCGCCCGCGGCGGCGTCTCCAGTTTCCGCCCCTTAAACTCCCCTGCAATTATCCGCACCCGCGCCCCTGAAAAACCCACAGTCCGCCTCTTTCCACTCATATCTATTATTCTACCTCAAATCCCCCCAAAATCAACCCAACCGCCCCCTCCTCTTGACTTTTAACCACTAGTATGATATAATAGATAGAGATGGCTAGTTTATCTAGCTATGGTGCCAGCTTCGGCTGAGCTTTTAAAAGGAGGTAGATTTTATGTCTACGAAAGTTATCTGTATTATTTCCAAAGGCCCCTCGCGTTCCACCCTGATTGATGCGTTCAAATACGCGTTAATCTCAGAAACGAGCATCCCGGTAAGGTTCACCTGCCCCGGCAACGCGCTTACCTTCACGCACTCGGCGACCATCCTCGGTCTCGAGTACGCGGCCAAAGACAATGACAGCGTGTTCAGGATAACCGGCAAAATCGGTTTGATGGGCGGAGTCCCGGCTTCTTTCGTCGCTCTCTATGACGCACGAAACCAAACCGGCACCTTAATCCACCGCGGCGGCCACCCAGTTGGCTACGAAGATTTGGAGCAAGACTATCTTGAGGAGCTTCCCCCGAACATGCTCTCCCTTTACTTCAGAAACGCGAAAAACACCGAACGCATCAAATTCCTAAACCGCAGCGACCTGCTGGCCAAACTCAACGACTATCACCTAAGTCTGAAGAACCAGCCCGGCTCATTTGCCACTGGCCAAATCGACGACGAAATCCAAAAACTTGTTGACCGCTTAAGCCCGACCGAAAAACTCCTGCTCGACCCCGACATAATCTTAACTTTCAACCTGCAGACCAAAAAACCTAAACTCTAAGCAATAACCTCCTCAAAACCGCCAAACCTCATGGGTCTGGCGGTTTTCTCACTTCGCGGCTATCTATTCTTTGACAACTTCGCCCTCAACCGCGCCGTCGTCATCGCCGCCCGAGCCGCCTTCCGAGCTGCCACCATCCGAACCACCCGAACCAGAAGCACCCGCACCCCCCGCCTCTTGATACAACTTCGCCCCAATCGGCATAATCCGCTCGTTCAAATCCTTCGCCGCCTGCTCCAGCTCCTCCTGATCCTCCGACTCCAGCTTGCCCCGCGCGTCCTCCACCGCCTTCTTAATATTCTCCTTATCCTCGTCGCTAATCTTCTCACTAAACTCCGAAGGCATCTTCTCCGCCTGATAAATCGTATTCTCCAACCGATTCCGCGCATCCACCACTTCACGCTTCCGCTTATCGTCCTCGGCATGCGCCTCCGCCTCTGTCCGCGCCTTCTCAATGTCTTCCTTACTCATATTCCCCGACCCCTGAATCGTAATCGACTGCTCCTTGCCCGTCCCCTTATCCTTCGCCGAAACATTCAAAATCCCATTCGCGTCCAAATTAAACGTCACCTCAATCTGCGGCACCCCACGCGGCGCCGGCGCAATCCCGTCCAAAACAAACATCCCGAGCGACTTATTATCCCGCGCAAATTCCCGCTCGCCCTGCAAAACATGAATCTCCACCTGCGGCTGATTATCGCTAAAGGTCGAAAAAGTCTGCGATTTCGACGTCGGAATCGTGCTATTTCGCTCAATCATCGGTGTTCGCACCCCGCCCGCCGTCTCAATTCCCAGCGTCAGCGGCGTCACATCCAAGAGCAAAATATCCTTCACGTCCCCCTGCAACACCCCACCTTGAATCGCCGCCCCAATCGCCACCACCTCGTCCGGGTTCACGCCCTGCATCGGGTCCTTACCAAAAATCTTCTTCACCCGCTCAACCACCGCCGGCATTCGCGTCATCCCACCGACCAAAACCACCTGCTCAATGTCCTTAGCCGCCAATTTCGCGTCTTTCAAAGCCTTTTCCACCGGAATCGCCAGCCGATCCAAAAGCGGCGCCGTCAATTCCTCCAATTTCGCCCGCGTCAAAGTATGCTCAAAATGCTTCGGCCCCTCGGCATCCGCCGTAATAAACGGCAAATTAATGTCCACCGTCAGCGCCGTCGACAGCTCCTTTTTCGCCTTTTCCGCCTCGTCCTTCACCCGCTGCATCGCCGCCGCGTCCTTCCGAATGTCAATCCCGCTCTCACTCTTAAACGTATCCACCAGATAATTCACAATCACATTATCAAAGTCCTCGCCCCCCAAATGCGTATCGCCATTCGTCGATTTCACCTCAAACACCCCATCACCCAGCTCCAAAATCGACACATCAAACGTCCCTCCACCGAGGTCAAACACCGCAATCTGCTCATCTTTTTTGTTGTCCAAGCCATAGGCCAGCGCCGCCGCCGTCGGCTCGTTAATAATCCGCTTTACCTCTAGCCCAGCGATTTTCCCCGCGTCCTTCGTCGCCTGCCGCTGCTGATCGTTAAAGTACGCCGGCACCGTAATAATCGCCTCTGTTATCTTCTCACCCAAAAACGCCTCCGCGTCCGCCTTAATTTTACCCAAAATCATCGCGCTAATCTCTTCCGGCGTATATTCCTTACCATCCATCACCACCGCCACGCCATTGCCCTTTTTCACAATCTCATACGGCATAATCTTCAAATCGCGCTGCACCTCCTCATCCGTAAACTTCCGCCCAATCAACCGCTTCACACTATATATAGTGTTTTTCGGGTTCGTCACTCGCTGCCGCTGCGCCACCTTCCCCACCAGTCGCTCGCCTTTTTTCGTCTGCGCCACCACGCTCGGCGTAGTGCGGTCGCCCTCCGCATTCGTAATAATCTCCGGCTTTCCCGCCACCATATAAGCCACCGCCGAATTTGTCGTACCGAGGTCAATTCCAATAATTTTACCCATTTCTTATCTCCTTTTTTCCTAAAACTTGACTTTTAGCAGTCCACACACTACTCTGCTAGTATATCACCCGCTAGCACTCATGTCAATACTCTGCCAGCACTTTTTTCCAATTATTTTCGCGGCTGCGAAAGCATCGCCACCATCCGCTTAAACATCTCTGTCAAATCGCCCATATCCGGCGCCGCACGGCCCGGATATTTCGCTGCCCACTTACCTTGGAAGTTCTTCACCGCCAGCTCTTCCCGTCGCTTCATCTCCTCAGTTTGCTTCCGTTCCATCGACTCAGCCATCGCCATAAGCCAATCGCCGTCCTCGTTCGCCTGCCGCTGTTCCTCCTCCGAAAGCGTCTCGCTCGCCGCCCCTGCTGCTGCTTCACCAGCTCCTGCTCCAGTCTCGCCCGTCGCCGCGCCCGGCTCCGCCGCACCAGCCGCCGCCCCTCCGGCCTCCAAGGCCTGCTTCTCCAGCCTCAACGCGTCCAACCGCTCTTGACACTGCTCTGTCATTTCCTTACGCTCCTCCGCCGAAATACCACCTTCCCTCTCGGAAAGCGCCGCAAACTGTGTGTCATCCGACAACACCTGCATCAAGATCTCGTCCTGCCGAATCCTCGTATCAATTTCCTTCAGCTGCTCCTGCACCTCCTTACCCGAGCCCTTCACCTCTGCCGCTTCCGCCGATGCCGGATTCTCATTCGCCTCCACATTCACGTTCTGCCCCGCCTGGTACCTATCCTGAAACGCCCGCAATTTATCCGCAATTGCCTTGTCCGAATACTCCGCCTCATGCTGCGTTCCCTTAAATGACTCCTGCTGCCTCACCAACCGCTCATAATATTTCTCGGCCGCATCTGCGTGCCTAGCATCCTGCGCGTCAAAAACATTCATCCCATCCGCAAAATTATCATAATAAGCCTGCGACCGCTCCTCCTGCACCTCTGGCGCTTTTGTCTCTGACACTTCCGCCACCGGTGCCTCACCCGCGACCGCCGATTGTTGTTCAGCCTCTCGCGCCTGCTGTTCCGCTCGCCACTCTTTATACTCTTGCGCGTCTCGCACACCTTCCGGCGCCTCCACACTCGACCCATCTTCCAATGTGATAAACTTCTTCCCAATATTCGGATTCATCGCCGCTTCCCACTCGTTTGCTACCGCCTCTTGCTCCGCCGAATTTCCCCCTTCTCCTGATGCCATTTTCCCCTCCATCTCTATCATACCAACATTATACCACAACCGCTTTCTAGACCTAAGGCAAAAACCCATTCCGAGAACGATGCGGGGGTGAATTGGCCGTAGGCCAAGAGGGAGGTGCAACGCCCCTGCTGTTTCGTTCGAGGTGTGGGTTTTTGTCTTAGGTCTGCCAAATAGTATGCTATAATATATATATGGGCAGCTATAAAGTACCGCAAGATGTCGAAGCGGAGGACAAGCTTTTAGGGCCATTTTCTTTCCGCCAATTCCTCTTCCTCCTCATCGCCGGCGGTCTACTTTTCGCCGCTTATGGCCTTTATAGCGTCGGCGGTCTCGTCGCACTCTTCGCCATCATCCCTATCCCCCCCGCTCTTCTCCTCATCGTCCTCGCCCTACCCCTACGCAAAGAACAAACCATGACCAAATACCTAAGTTCCGTCCTTCGCTTCCACTTAAACCCCAAAACCCGCGTCTGGCAAGCCGACGGCGTCCAACACGACATCGCCATTGAGGCCCCCAAAACCGTCGACGCCAACAGCCGCATCAGAAACATCGGCGCCGGCGAGGCCAACAAACGCCTTAGCTTCCTCGCTAACATCGTCGACACCGAAGGCCGCGCCGTCAAAGAAAGCAACCTTAGCGACAATATCTTGATGGAAAGCGAAACCGCCCCCGACATGTTCGACAACTACAGTTTCGCCCTCGATTTTGATAAAACCGTCGAACGTGGTAATATAAATCTAAATGCACAAGATGATGGAGGGGGGATTATGACACCAGTAAATAACACCATGATAGGAGGCAGCAATGCAACCCCAAGCCAATAGGCCACCAACACCAAACGCCGCGCCCGCTCCTGCCGGGCCAACCCCGATTCCACCGAACGCTCCTGTCTCCTACACTGCCGCTCGCGCCGCCGCGCCCAGCACCTCGCAAATCGCTGCTCACACACCTCAATCTATTCCTCAACCATCATCTGTTCCTCCTCCTCAATCCATATCTCAAGCCGCACCAGCGCCCGCTCCTGCAACCACGCCCGGCGCCACTCCAGTCGGCCAACCTACCGGCGTCACCACCGCTAATACCCCTACCAAAACCCAGACCAGCAACACCGCCCAGAAATCCCTCTTGATTTCCGAAATCCGCGATGGCCTCGTCATCATGAAAGACGGCTCTTTCCGTGCCGTCGTCGCCGCTCAAAGCATCAACTTTGACCTCATGAGCCCCAACGAGCAAGATAGCGTCGAATATGCCTACCAAAGCTTCTTGAACTCCCTCACCTTCAATATCCAAATCGCCATCCGCAGCCAAAAAATCGACATCGGCCCCTATCTCGAAAAACTCACCGCCATCCGCCGCAATCAAGACAATATGCTTTTGAATGTCCTGATGGACGATTATATGATTTTCATCGACGCCCTCGCCAAAGAAGCCAACATCATGGACAAAAGCTTTTTCGTCTGCTTCTCTTACGGCGCCGAGGACAAGATGAAACAAACTGCCCAAGCCACCAAAAAAGGCTTCAGCGCCCTCTTGACACCAACCCCGCAAGCCGTCAAAATTGGCCGCCCCGAGTTCGAAAGCGCCAAAACCGAAATGGCCCGCCGCAGCGCCGCCATTATCGACGGCCTCCGCGCCGTTGGTGTGCCTGCCGTCCGCCTCGACACCCGCGCCCTTGCCATGCTCTACTACAACTTCAATAACCCCGACACCGCCGTCAACCAACCCCTCGTCGACTGGCAACGCTACACCCATCTCTACACTACCAAAGGCACCAAAAAACCATCAGAAGGGGGGGAACAGTAATGGCGAAAAAACTAACCGCGGCCCAAATCGCCGCCCAGCAACGTTTCCTCGAAGACGCCGAGACCGAACACGCTTTTAGCACCGGTATCACTACCCTGCGCGACCTCCTCTCGCCCTCCAGCTACGAAATCAAGAGCAGCTACTTCCAACTTGGCACCAAATTTGGCCGCACCATCTTCATCTACGCCTACCCTCGCATGCTCTACACCGGCTGGCTCTCCCCCATCATCAACCTCGATGAAGTCCTCGACGTCTCGATGTTCATTTACCCTATCGACACCGCCATCATCATGAAAAATTTGCGTAAAAAAGTCACCCAGCTCGAAGCCTCGATGACCGTCAATGCCGAGCGCAACCGCGTCCGCGACCCCGAGCTCGAAGCTGCCACTGCCGACGCCGAAGAACTCCGCGACAAACTCCAAGTCGGCGCCGAAAAGTTCTTCCGCTTCGGCCTCTATATCACCATCTGGGCCAACACCCTCGAAGAACTCGGCGAAAGCCAAAATCGCGTCGAAACCATCCTCGGCCAGCAAATGGTCATGACCAAAGTCGCGACCAGCCAGCAAGAGCCAGCCCTCAACTCAATTATGCCCCAAGCTACCGACCAACTGCAAATTCGCCGCAACATGGACACCGGCGCCATTTCCACCTCTTTCCCCTTCACTTCCGCCGACCTCACCCAAGATTCCGGCGTTCTCTACGGCGTCAACATGCATAACAACGGCCTCGTCATCTTCGACCGCTTCACCCTTGAAAACGCCAACATGACCGTCTTCGCCAAGTCCGGCGCCGGCAAATCCTTTGCTGTCAAGCTTGAGGCCCTTCGCTCCATGATGATTGGCACCGAGATCCTCATTGTCGACCCCGAAAACGAATATCAAAAAATGTGCGACGCCGTCGGCGGCTCCTATATCCGCCTCTCGCTTAACTCCGACGTCCGCGTCAATCCTTTCGACTTACCAAAAATCGTCGGCTCCGAAGACGCTGGCGACAGCCTCCGCTCCAACCTCGTCACCCTGCACGGCCTTTTCCGCCTCATGCTCGGGCAGAGGACTGTCCAGCAAAATGGCGCCGAAACCACTTTCCTAACCCCCGTCGAAGAAGCCGACCTTGACCAAGCCCTCATCGACACCTACGCCCGCGCCGGCATCACGGCCGATCCTTTGACCCACAACAACCAACCACCAACCATCGCCAACCTCTATGACACCCTCCTCCACATGGGCTCAACCGGCCCCGAGCTCGCCCAACGCCTCCGCAAGTATACCTCGGGCACTTTCGCCGGTATTTTCAGCCAGCAGAGCAACATCGACATCAATAACCAAATGGTCGTCTTTAACATCCGCGACCTCGAAGACGAGCTCCGCCCTATCGCCATGTACATCGTCCTCTCCCACATCTGGAACGTCGTCCGCGCCGACCGCCGCCGCCGCATGTTAATTGTCGACGAGGCTTGGCAACTTATGAAATACGAAGATTCCGCCAACTTCCTCTTCAGCCTCGCCAAGCGCGCCCGCAAATACCTCCTCGGCCTCACCACCATCACTCAAGACGTCGAAGACTTTATGTCCAGCCGCATGGGCCGCGCCATTGTTGCCAACGCCAGCATGCAATTACTCTTGAAGCAATCCCCTAGCGCCGTCGACGTCCTCGCCGACGTCTTCAAACTGACCGAAGAGGAACGCAAACGTCTCGGCAACTTCCCTGTCGGCCAAGGCCTCTTCTTCGCCGGCCCCTCGCACGCTCACATTCAAATTATCGCATCACACACGGAGGAAGCGCTGGTCACCACCAGCCGCTAGGAGATTAGGGTGGCAATAGACGACGGAACAGCAAAAAGGCAAGAAATCGACGAACAGCGTAAGCAGGATAGCCGCCGCGAAAACGAAGAGCAGTCTACCGCCCGGCGCGCTACTATCCTTGGCCTGCCTTATGTCGATACCCGCGCCTTTGAGGACGAAGCCCCCCTCGTCGAAAACTTCGACGACATGATGACCATCCCCGAGATGCATAAAAACTTCGCCGTACCATTCAAACGCGGCGGCGGCGAACAACCTTTCCGCTTTTTCGTCACTTCGGCCACCCCTCGCAGCGTCATCCTAAATCTCGCCCAAAAGTACAAAGACCTTGGCGAGCATGTCGAATTCGCCCTCATTTCCGAAACCGCCTACCGCGCTTGGCTCCTCCGCTACGACCCACCCGAAGAAGTCATTTACGACGACATCAAGATTGCCAACCAAGGCGACAGCGAGACTTTGAGCCAAGTCAGCCAAACTCTCAACACCGTCGCCGTCGGCCAAGTCTTCGACTTTTTAATCGAGCAAGCCGACATGCTCGGCGCTTCCGACATCCACATTGAAAACCTCCGCGACGCCATCCGCGTCCGCCTCCGCGTCGACGGCATGCTCCACATCATCGCCGAACTTCACCGCGAACGCTATCGCATCCTCCTTGGCGAACTTTCCAGCCGCGCCAACCTCAGCCTCGCCAGCAACAAACCTCAATCCGGCCACATCCACAAAGACATCACTCGCGACGGCCACACCCACACGCTTAATATCCGCATCGAAACCGTCCCCACCCTCTTCGGCCAAGACGCCGTTCTCCGTCTCTTCAACTTCAACGAAAGCCTCTTGAACCTCGAGCTGCTAGGCATCACCCCCAAAGAACGCCAAACCCTCGAGGAAGTCATCCGTCATCCTCGCGGCCTCGTCCTCATGGTCGGCCCTACTGGCTCTGGTAAGTCAACCACCCTCTATTCAATTTTAAACGCTCTCAACACCAGCGACCGCAAAATTATCACCCTCGAAGACCCTATCGAGTACAGTATCGCCGGCATCTCCCAAGTCCCGATTAAAACCACCGACGGCGCCCAATTTGCCGACGCCCTCCGCTCTGTCCTCCGTCTCGACCCCGACGTCGTCATGGTCGGCGAGATCCGCGACTCCGACACCGCCCGCACCGCCATCCAAGCCTCAATTACCGGCCACTTGGTGCTTAGCTCCTTCCACGCCAACTCTGCCAGCGCCGCCTTCGCCCGCATGATCGACCTCATCGGCCAAAACCCAATCTTCGCCAGCTCCGTCCGCATGGTCATTGCCCAGCGCCTCGTCCGTAAACTCACTAGCCACAAAAAACAACGCGAAACTACCGAAGCCGAAAAGAAATATCTCGCCAACGTCCTCGCTGGCATTTCACCTGAACGACTCGCCGAGCTCGGCGTCGACGCCAACAACCTCACTCTCTACGACCCCGTCATTAGCGAAGACGCGCCCTTCGGCTACTCTGGCCGCCTCTGCATCATGGAGCAGCTCATCGTCGACGAAGAAATCCAAAAGTTCCTCCGCGGCGATGTCGCCGACGTCAATGCCGAGGCCATCGAAAAAGCCGCCCGCCAAGACCAAATGCTCACCCTCGAGCAAAAGGGCGTCATCGCCGCCCTCGCCGGCCACACCACCCTATCTGAAATCGCCCGCGTTATTTAGTCTTGCATTTTAACCAGCTTTTTTGTATAATGATTGGTAGAGATGACAAAGATTACCTATCCCAAAGTTAAGCGAGCAGGGGATTTCCTGTTCGCACTATTCGGCCTAACGGTGCTCGCTGCACCGTTTTTCTTAGTCGCCCTTGTCATCAAGCTCGAAAGCGACGGCCCCGCTATCCGCCGCGACAAACGCGTCGGCAAAGACGGCAAGCACTTCGTCATGTACAAGTTCCGCACTATGACCATGAACGCCCCCGTCAAAGCCTCTGCCGAGATTAACCACTCTAAGTACGTCACTCGCTTCGGCGCTATCCTCCGCAAATCCTCTTTCGACGAACTTCCCCAGCTAGTCAACGTCCTCCGCGGCGAGATGTCCCTCATCGGCCCCCGCCCCGTCCTCACGCTTGAAAAGACCACCAACTCCCTCCGCCGCCAACATGGCGTTTTTGAGCTCCGCCCCGGTATTACCGGCTGGGCCCAAGTCAACGGCCGCGACAACGTCGGCGAGATTGAGAAGGTGGGACTCGACCGCCACTACCGCGACCACCTCTGCCTCAAAATGGACTGTGTTTGTCTACTCCGCACTCTAGGAGTGGTCCTCATCGGCGACGGTATCGTGGAGAACACCACCGAAACCGTCAAAATACATGTCAAGAAATAATCCTCCAGCCAGCACCCACTATCTTCTGGCCACAAGCGGTGGTGTCGACAGCATGCTCCTCGCCCACATCTTCGCCAAAAGCCGCGCCCCCATCACCATCGCCCACTTCAACCACAACCTCCGCCCCGATAGCCACCTCGACCAAAAACTCGTCCAAGACTTCGCCCTTACTCATAGAGTAAAGTTCATCTCCCAATCCGCCAACCTACCAAACGACAGCGAAGAAACAGCCCGTAAGGCCCGCCACGACTTTCTCGCAAATCTGGTTCTGAAGAACTTTCGGAGGCCACGGCCGAGAACGAGACGCGACTCCCCCGTGACGACGGGCGGAGGCGACGTCGTGTCCGAAGAACTAGTTTGCGGGAAAGTCGCAACCGGCCATCACCTCGACGACTTGGTTGAAAGCGTGGCGATTAACTTAATCCGCGGCACTGGTTGGCGCGGCCTTGCCGTCTTGAACCGCGAAAACTACGTTCGCCCGCTTCTCGAGCTCGAAAAGTCCGAAATTCTCGCCCTCGCCCGCGAACTCGGCATCAAATGGCGCGAAGACTCCACCAACCAATCACCCAAATACCTACGCAACCGCCTCCGCCCCAAAACTTCTGCCCTACCTTTCGACACCAAATGGAAACTTTTGCAACTCCGCAACCGCCAACTCGAAATCACCCGCGAAATCGAAGCGACTTTTGCAGAGCTAGCCTCGAAGGGCGTCTCGGAGGGCGGCAGCCCGAGAGTGAAGCGCGTCCGTCCCGTGGCGACGGGGTCGGACGACGCTGTACCTGAGGGGCTAGCTATGCAAAAGTCGCTCTACAAAGTTTTAGATTCTGACATTTTACTAGAATTATTGTATTTTTGGTTAAAATCGCAAGGCGTCAAGTCAACCATGCCCGAACGAAAGCGCCTCCTCCATGCCATCCGCACATTCAAGCCGCAAAAAAAGTTCCAACTCACAAACAACCGATTTATCCTCATCCGCAAAGACGACTTTCTCCTGCTTTAACTACTGCTGCGTCAAAGTCGGCTTGTTCGCGTTATAAATCCCAGCATGCTCACCAATCCCCATCACACGCAAAGTATACGACGCGGTATTGCCCACCTTGTCCGTTAGCACTATCGTCTCGTTAACATTAGCCGTAAAGACCTTGCTCCAAGTCGTCTCGCTCAACCTCGTCCAGCCACTCAGCCCACTCGTCAAGCTATCCGCCGGCTTGCTAACCTCTATCCTAATCGTGACACTCGACAAATTGCCATTCGACGGATTAAACGAAGCCGTCTCGTCCAGCATCCTAGCCGTCAGCGGCGCCTTGTCAATGTTCCCGACCGCCACGTTTACCGATGCCGTGTTCCCCGCCATATCCCGCACCGTCACCCTGCCCGACCAATTCGCTGCAAACGTCCGCTTAAACTTCCGCGCGCTACCATCCTGCTCCCAGCCATCCGGCGTCTGCACATCCTTATTCGTCTCAAAACTCACCACCACATCCTGCTTAGTCGGTGCGGTCGTGCTATAACGCAAATTACTCACCACCGGCGCCGCCCGATCAATATTATTCACCACAATCCGCACTTCCGTAATATTCCCCGCCAAATCCGCAACCTCTACCACCTCGCTCCGGTTCTCTTTATAAACTTTCTTTATCTCGTTCACCAACACCCCGCTAGCATACTCCCAGCCAACCGGTACCCCAATCGCCTCATTCGCCCGAATCACCACCACCACATCACCATTAGTCGGCTCAGTCGTCGAGTAAGTCGCATAAACCACCGGCGCCCTATTGTCCTGCTCGCCCGCCGCGCGCTCAACATAAATTATCTCGCCGTCTTTGCGCGCCACCTCACCGCTTTCGTCAATACATTCGCCATTCACACCAATGCCCGCGCACTCGCGCCCGTCCGTTCCTAAAATTATTTCCGAATCATCCTCCTCGCCGCCCGATCCGCCATCACCACCATCCTGACCGCCCTCGACTACCTCGCCCTCCGACCCGCCCCGGCTATTATCAATTATCCGATACGTGCCAAACGCCGACCCCGTCAAAATCAACGCAAATAGCGGGATGTACACTAACCAATGCTTACCACTTCCAGAGTTCTCGCTCATACCTTATTCTACCCTTTTTTCAGATAGATTGCAAACCCGCCGCCGCCCGCCATGTACATCGCCAAATGATCGCCATGCTTAATCTCCCGCGTTTCAATCTTATATCCCAGCTGGTTATCCCGGTAATGCGCCTGCTCATCATCCCGATAAATTTCCGCCGTGTATTTCGCATCTTTCTCCAAGAAATCAAAAAATAAATTCACCCGCCGCGGATTCTCATTTGTAATCCCGCCAATAAACCAATCCGCCCCATCCCGCACCTGCCGCGCCACCACCAAATATTCGCCAATATCACCCAGCAAATAAATTGATTTGCCCCACGAAGTCGGCACCAACTGGATAAAACGAAACAACGGGTGGTCTTTATAAACATGCGGCCGGTCTGACACCATCTGCAAACTCGAAAAAATCACCACATAATACGCCAACTGCCGCGCCACCGTCGTCGCCACTCTTTTCGTGAAATTCGCCACATCAAAAATCCCCGGCGTATAGTCAAAACTCCCCGCCAACCCACGCGTAAACGGGATAATCGTCGCATGGTTCGGCGCCAGCGCCCCACCCTCATATTCCTGACCACGCGCGCCCTCGCGCGTCATCAAATTTGGCCACGTCCGCTCAATCCCCGTCCCCTTAATCGGCTCATGGATATTTAACATCACCTGATTCGCCGCCGCAATCTCCACCGTCCGCTGATAATGCCGCACCCCAATCTGCGAATGGTGAAACTCCAAATGATTAATCCGCGACCCCACATAGCCCGTCTTCAAATAATGGACATTCTTCGCTTTCAAAAACGCATACGCCGCGTCCAACTGCTTTTCGTAGTTCGCCACATCCGCCGAAGTCTCATGGTGCAACATCAACTTCACATTCTTCGCCCGCGCATATTCCACACTCGCATCCAAATCAAACCCCGCCACCGGCTCGGTAAAATTAAACCGCTCACCATGGTTCATCCAGTCGCCATCCCAACCCGTATTCCAGCCCTCTAGCAACAAAACCGGGATGCCATAAGCCGCACACGCATCAATATGTTCCCGCACCCGCGCCGTCGTGATCCCTTGCCGCTCACCCGTTCCCCAAGTCAACTCACCCAAATGCAGCGCCCACCAAATCCCCATAAACTTCCCCGGTTGAATCCACGTCGTGTCCGGCAATTTACATGGTTCGTTCAGGTTCAACATCATCCGGTTCGCCATCAAATCCGTCGCCGCCTGCCCGATTTCCACCATCCGCCATGGCGTTTGCGCCGGCAAAACCAACGCCGCCCGCGTTCCGTTCGACAGCGGCGTCAAGTCCGACACCAACTTGCCGCCCTGCGGTCGAAGCGTCATCGCCGCATAATCATAGAGCGCCGCCTCATGCACCGCCGCATAAAATCCGCCCGGCAGTCGCATAGTTAGCGGCGTATGCACCGGCACCTCCAAATCGCTCATATTGCTCTTGGTGTAATTATATTCATAGCGATCGGGCTGGTAAGCCGGTATCCACCACGCCGTGCTGTTCCTATCAAACGCAAACTCGGTGTATTCGTTGACAATCTCCATTGCCTGCCAGTTCGGCTGCACCGGGAACTCATAGCGCCACGCCACACCCTCGTTAAACGCCCGCACCCGCACCGTCCAAAGTCGCTCCGCACCGTCCGTCTCCGCCAGAAATATCGCAATTTCATTATAATTATTTATAATCGCCTTTTCCTCGCCCCAAACTGTCTCCCAAGTCTCATTGACCGACTTTTTCGCCGTCCGCACCATCCGCAAATTTTTTGCCAACGGCCGGTCGTTCTTCAGCTCAATCCCAATCCGACTCGCATTCACCACCGGCCGCCCATCGCGATTTATCCGGTACTGTAAAACCCCGCCCACCACCTCAAACTCGGCCACCAGCCGCCTATCTGGGCTCGGCACCGTAGCTTTCTGTGGAACACCTTTGGTCTTAAAAAACAACTTCTTCAAGATGTTAAGCATAAGCTCATTATATCACATAATGCCCGGCGCAACTAAGGCGCCACACAACGAACAGAGTAGCCGTAGCCCTTATTGGCCATGGTCGAGGAACCGACAAGTGTGCTAGTTAAGGCCAGTCTAAACCCATTGACGGGGATGCTAATAGTGGAAGACCAGTAGCCACCTAGCGAGCCTTGGCCACTAAACGAGCCATTGCCGAAGGTGCCGGCAAACATGTAAAGACCGTTGGTAAAGAGCGGTGTCGGTGCTCCAGAAGTCCAGTCTAGAGCCGAGATTAGCAGGGCGAACTCGCCGGTTGTCGCCTCACCTGTGGGGAGTCTCCAACCAGCTGGGCAGATGTTGTAGGTGGTGCCATTGCCGGGGTTGACGCTCTGATTAGGTTGGGTGGCAGCGGTAATTTGGCAAGCTACGGATTGCCCAGCCATCGCGGTGCACCAATTATAAAGGTAGCCAAACTGAGCTCTTGTACTAGTGGGCCTCGTGTCAGTGGTGGTGTTGTCGATGCCTGCTCCACCATCTGTAGCTGTCGATGGGCTAGTTCTGCCACTGGTTGGATTTGCGTTCAAAGGAATCCAATAACAGAGCGTTGTGGGGTTAGCCGCCATAGTTGCATTACTGCCGTAGCAAGCTTGCCCACTAGCAATGTTGTCATTGGCTGTTGAGCCTAGTGTCATGCCACTGATGGTATCGTTGTAGGTATCATCGCCACCCCCAGCATAAGCAAGATTAGTCTCCATCCAGCACAAGTCGCCAGAAGAGTTGTCGCCAAGGCCATTGGTGCCCGGTATGAGACGTACCCAGTAAGTACTGCCATCACGAGCATCAGCAGCTAAGGTTCGGTTAGTAGGGC